>JAYTMI010000330.1:0-4761 GCA_043728625.1 Saprospiraceae bacterium
CGCGCAACAATTAGACAAAAAAGACCCGCTTCGTGCCTTTCAAAAACGCTTTCATTTCCCTAAGCACAACAATCGGCGTTCGCTTTATTTCTGTGGCAATTCTTTGGGTTTGCAACCTAAAAATACTGAGGGGGTGATAAAAGCAGAATTGGATTATTGGCGACAAAAAGGCGTTGAAGGTTGGTTTACAGGTGAAAAACCGTGGTTGAGTGTGCACAAAGAAATGTCTGAATTAGCTGCCCCAATCGTTGGCGTAAAACCAGAAGAGGTTGTCATTATGAACACTTTAACGGTCAATTTACATCTTTTGATGGTCTCGTTTTATCGTCCAACCACCAAACGTTTTAAGATATTGATGGAAGCAGGTGCATTTCCAAGCGACCAATATGCTGTCGAATCACAAGTCCGTTTTCATGGTTTTGACCCCAAAGAAGCCATCGTTGAAGTGAAACCAAGAGACGGAGAGGACTGTTTGCGAACAGAAGATATTTTGCAAGTCATTGAAAATCAAGGTGACACATTGGCTTTGGTTTTGTTTGGTGGCATCAATTATTATACAGGACAATTTTATGATTTAAAGGAAATTACTGAGGGGGGGCATCGTGTCGGCGCAACCGTCGGTTTTGACCTCGCCCATGCCGCAGGTAATGTGCCTTTGCAATTGCATGATTGGGGTGTTGATTTTGCGGTTTGGTGTGGCTACAAATACCTCAATTCGGGGCCTGGCAGCGTTGCAGGGGCTTTTATACATGAAAAACATTTTGCTGATGAAACAATCCCTCGTTTTGCAGGTTGGTGGGGTTACAATGAGTCCAAACGTTTCCAAATGGAAAGCGGTTTTGAACCCATGTATGGCGCAGCTGGTTGGCAAATTTCAACCGCCCAAGTCATTCCTTTGGCGATGCACCGCGCCAGTTTAACGGTTTTCAAAGAAACGGGTGGGGTAGCCGTTTTATATGAAAAAACAAAACAACTAACCAGTTTTTTAGAATTTGTATTGAAACAATCGAGTCATAATTTCAAAATTATCACCCCCTCAGTATCAACAGAACGTGGTAGCCAATTATCCATTTTGACAAACGAAAATGGCAAAAAACTATTCGATTTCTTAGCCAATAACGGCGTTATATGCGACTGGCGCGAGCCAAATGTGATTCGACTCGCGCCAGTGCCGCTTTATTGTAGTTATGAAGATGTGTGGCGTGTTGGGCAGTTGATGCAATGAGTTTTTTAGAAAATCAAGCAGCAGCCATTTCAGATTTAACTTTTTCTCTGTTTTTTTCAATCATTTTAGCCAATTCATCGGGCTCGGGAATGTCGCCTCTTAGGAAAAGGGATTGTGAATAATTGAAAAAATTAGGTGTCCACATCGCATCGTCAAGCGGTCGAATAGGCATATTAATCATTGAAGCCATTGTTTTTTTCTTAAAACGGAAATACTCTTGCGAAGACTCATCTTTGAAACCTAATTGCTTTAAGGCTTCAAAAAATTCTCTGTAAGTGACAATCATATCTTTATAGACTTTGATTTCAACTCTACCATAATACTCTTGATTTTTAGACATGATTTATAGATTTTAATTTTTTCTAAATAATAAGACACTTTCAGGTGTAAATGTGTTCCCAATAGGAATACTGACACGGAGAAATTTTTCAATTTGACCCAATTTTAATCGGTTTCGCTCAAAATAGTCTTGCATATCTAAATAATAAGCGACCTCATCTTGAGCATCATAAAGTAGAACCAATAATGTCGTATTACCTAATAGCCACAATTCTAAATCACGTTTTGACAAATCAAACTTTATCTTTTTTCCTATTCGTTTGATTTTATCAGTTGATTTGAGTTGAAATTCGATTGTTTTATTTTCAACCTCACCTTTTTCTGTGAAAGTTCTAAACTGACCATCTAAACTATAATCGTTGTGAAAATAACGATTAACAGTAAAACCAGCTTTTAGTATTTGCCGTTCCACATAGTTGAAACCCAAATCTTCTATAACGTGTTGTCGCGTTCTGAGTTTTCTCATAGAGTTGTTTTTTAGTTGATCGAATTACCAAAAGTAAAAAGACTTCTTGATATTTACAAACGTAGTCAAATAGAAACGCTAATCTGCACTGATAAAGTACTGAAAAATCAGCGAAAATCCGTCAAATCAGCGTCATCTGTGGTCAAAAAATCTATTTCAAAACTGCCTTCAAATCATCAAAAGACAAATACAGTTGTATCTCTCCCATCGCATAAGCCGCAATTTCGTAAGGTGTATAATTAAATAAAATCCCTTTGCGGGTCACTGCAAAATTGTCGTTTGCATCAATTTTATTGTCAAAAAGGAATTGATTTAAACCTTCTTTTGGATTAAGGTTGTACTTTTTTCGCAAGGCTTTTTCAAGTGCAGCACTGACTGCGTTTTGATAATTGGGCTTGAAAACATCGTCCAAAGTAAGGAGTTTTTTAGCCACCAAATCGTAACTCGTTAAGGTTGTTCCATAGTTGCCATGTGCGCCGCCATCAAAGGCATAGCCTGAATAACCAAGGCTTAACAAATTTTTTTCGTTAAAAAGTACTTGCATTTCAGATGTTCGGGCGTAGTTTTCTGAAAAATACTCTGCCGCAGAATCGGCTACAACATCAGTCATAGATGAACGGTAGTAGGCGAAAAATGAATCCCGTTGTGCCTTTTGCAAATCTGAAAGTTGGACGTTCGTATAATCTTTTTTTGACAACGGTGTTTCAGGTACTTCTTCACCACCATTTTCATAACGCATGTTACTAAAAATTTCGTTTTTCAAAAAGGCAGCAACCACCCCCTCAGTATTTTTAGTTGGTACGAGTACGTCCATGCCAAAAGTCGCCACAGGCGAGTTTTTCAATTTATCAAAAAGGCGGAATGAGTCAGAATATTCAACACTTTCCAGTGCAAGCGCACCGTCTTCATAAACTTCTTTCAAAGCCACATTCAGCGTTTTTGTTTTGCCGCTGTCTTGCCAAGTGCCGATAAATGCGCCTTCTGGCGTCAAATTGCCTCGAAATTGAGCCGATTTGCCTTCGGCAGACCATTCTTCAAGCACAATCATACCCGTAGAATCCAAAGAACCATAAAGCATAATGGGTTCTTGATATTTGTCATAATAGTAATATCCATTGAATCCTGCCCATGATTCCACAGTTTCACGGTCGCTGTTGACCACGTTTTTAACCAAATCCATGGTCACGGGATAGTCGCCAACAGTGCCTTTTAAGTGCTTGTAAAACCCTTTTTTAGGGTCATTTACTGAGGGGGCGTTTGACGCGGGTACTTTTGTCGTTTTGTCGCAAGCGGACATGATTGACAGCAGAATGAAGAGTAAAGGCAGTGTTTTATTGAAAAAATTGGACATAACAGCATTTTATTTTTTGTTAAAAAAATTGCGAGCACCATATATATTAGGTGTTCGCAAAATTGGTAAAAAATCCAATATATTTTCCTTATTTAGGTTTGCTTTCAGCAATATATTTTTCGACCTCGGCAAGAGGTAGCTCCAATATATCGGCAATTTTAGTTGCAGACCACTGCATTTCTTCATGCAGCTTTAGAACTGTTTTTCTGTTTTGCTCACGCAATTGCTCAAGTCCTTCATCGCGTCCTTGTTCAAGTCCTTGTTCAAGTCCTTGTTCAAGTCCTTGTTCAAGTCCTTCTTTGCGAGCATCTTCTCGTTCACGTTCCTCAAACCATGCTCGATATTCGTCGTATCGAGATGAAGCAAATATTTTTTTCCAATATTCTAAGCGTTCGTCGAGTACACTGGGCATCTTTGTTTGAATTTTATATTTTGAAAAAAGATAATCATTAAACTCTTCCTGCAAATTTAAGGGAAGTAACATGACATTATCAATAAATAAAAAGAATCTTGTCAATTTATCGCTCGAAATTTGGCGTTGTGTGGCTAGTTCTAAGATTTTTTCTTTAAGAATAAGCCTTTTTTTTAGATTTTTCCTTGTTTTGTTGACATAATAATTTGCCAATACAAAAAGGGCAAATATATTATCGGAAGCTAATAAGTCTTCTACTTTCTGCTTCATAATGCGATATGTTCTGAATGCATATAATACGTGTGTGCCAAACTTCTTTTGTTGAAAACGCCCATAAATACGTGGCGTTGGGCTGTTCGTATAAATCGCAAGTGCCACAATGTCGTGGTCGTATTTATTGAATATCAGCGTAAACATTTTAAACATACGCTTTGGAAACAGCTTTTCAAAATAAGACTGAACTTCAATATGCACTAAAATCCATTTTTCGGTGCCGTCTTTTAGCCAAACTTTCACAAGTTTATCCGTTATCCGTTTTGTATCTGCACCTATGGCTTCCAAAACTTGTAATAATTCTTGTTCGAGAAACTCCGCAGGACGACTGAAGTCCACTTCTGAATATAAATCTGGAAGAAAAAAAGCGACAAAGGATTCAAAGAATTCTGTAATGATTTCTTTCCAATTGCTGTCGAAGTCAATAGTAAGTTTTGCCATAGTCCTATTTTTTGACGAAGTTAATGATATTATATCAAAAATATTGTGAAAACAGTCTGTTTTTTGCTATTTTCTTTCTATTGATATAAAAATATTACATGACTCTAAAACTTAAAATGAAACAATTAAAAAAAAATGCCCATTTCCTTGCACCATAAAATTCTACTTCGTAATCTTGCGGCACAATTCAATTCCTTTCTGAAAAGTTCTCCGAAAGAATTGTTTTTATAAAGACGAGTGGAGAGACAGGCTCA
>JAYTMI010000331.1:0-1676 GCA_043728625.1 Saprospiraceae bacterium
CATGTGGTCACGTAAATTTTGACTCGGTTTTTCTAAGCCTTTCAACTTTTTATGTTCAGTGGGATTTAAGCCAAAAGTGCCTTTGGCGATAGTAGCTGTGAGCATCGAAAATTCTCGATTGTCAACCACTCCCCTATTTTTCCATTCGTCTGTCAATTGTTTACGGGTATCAATAGTTTGCATCCGCCTTAAAATCCATTCTTCGGGATACCCTTTGGTTCTGTAAATCTCCGCTTGCCGTTCAGTCAATAACTCGGGGTCATTGGTTTCATCAATCGTTCTTTTACCTTGTTCTGCCAACCATAATTTCAAAGGCTCTACTTTAGGCGAAGGCACAGACATGATTATTCGGAATACTCCCTCAGTATTAGCACAATCCGTTGGGCGCAGTTTGCCATCGGGTGCGACAAACTTCAACTTCTGACAAATTGACAGAAGTTCAGGCTCTCTTCTTTTAATGACACTCCAATAATTAGAAGCATCCTTATTGCCAGTCAAAACATCAATAACATCAACAATTGAAAAATACCATTCATTGTTATGCCATGCTTTCCGAAGATTTTTCCCTTCAAAATGAGTTAAATTGTTATCCATAGACCAATACTTTATTTTATAGTTAAAACATTTTCATATCATATCGTCGTCAATAGTCATATAATCCCTCAGTATTTGAGCAATCTGTTTTATAGTATTTTCCATCAGCAGCTTTCAATTTCAGTTGCATACAAATCATATCTTTGGCGAAGGTACGTTCATAAGGACACGAACTACCCCCTCAGTATTAGCGCAATCGGTGAAACGACTTTTACCATCTTTGGCTGTCATTTTCAACTGTTCCCAAAATGGGGGCATTTGAAATCCTCTACTTTTTAGCTTAACCCAATATGTATTAGGACTTTGGCTATCAGTCAAAACTTCTATAACATCAATGATTGAAAAATACCATTGCTCTTCATGCCATATTTTCCTAATTTCTTTACCTTCAAAAGGTATAATGTTGGAGTTTTCCATTTTATAAATTTAAAAACAAAAGTATTGATTAAAGTCCAAAAAAACAATTAAAATACACCATAAAATAGCATTTTTAATACAAAAATATGAATAAATAAAATTAATAAATTCAGTATTTACTGATTTCTGTATTTCAGTTTTTCTTTAAATCCTTAATTCTTGTTTCTAAATCTTTTATCAGCGGTAAAAACTGACTGTTCACTTCTGCAAAACTCTCTGTATTACGCACTTGAATTTGCTGTATCACCATACCCCTCAGTATTTTATCTTGCCGGAAGTCATCAATGCTTAAATCGTCAATATTCACTCCTTTTAAAGCAAAATAGCCTTTATTTTCAACCTTAATACCTTCAATTGCCCGATTGGTAATATCAGGATTATCAGCCGTCAATTGCCGAATCACATCATTCAAAGCCGCTTGATAATCTTCATTCACCATTTTTAATTCATTTTGCCATTGTGCCAATTGAGCCGTTTTTTGTTTAGTTTCTATTATTTTCAAAATCCGTTTTTGCTCTGCTTCAAAACTCGGGCTTGTAAAGCGGTTTTTCACGGCATTGATGAAGAAACCCGCTTTATTGTCCTTGATTTTACCCTGTTTTTCCTCATGATGCGTATAGGCAATGCCCGTTCGCAGGGCTTCTTCGGGTTGCGTATCTATCAAA
>JAYTMI010000332.1:0-1871 GCA_043728625.1 Saprospiraceae bacterium
AATGATTTGGAAAAAGAAGCTGCCAAAGGTCGCTTAAAAATGGAAGATGATAACTTGTCATCATTGGTCATTCATTACCTTTATACACGTTCTTTTTTCCAAAATCAAACGGTTGGACAAGTAAAAATCCTTGAATATTTCTTGAAACAAGGTGAAAAATATGGTTTGAAGAAAAGCCAATACGAACAAGGCTTATTAGCGTTGGCTTTGATGCGTTACTCAAATGATGTGTTTGGTCAATTCAAAACACCTGCAAAAATCGTTGCATCGTTGAAAGAAAAAGCGATTCAAAACGAGGAAATGGGCATGTATTGGAAAAGAGCAAACGGTTTTTATTGGTACGAATTGCCGATTGAAACACAATCTTTAATGATTGAATTGTTTAACGAAGTTAAAGACGACAAAGCGGTGGATAATTTGAAATTGTGGTTGTTAAAAAACAAACAAACCAATACTTGGAAAACCACAAAAGCCACAGCATCAGCCGTTTATGCGCTTTTGAAAACAGGTGATAATTGGTTGTTGGACGATGCAGATTTATCTATTTCTGTTGGTGGAAAGGCTTTGGATGTGTCAAAAACAGACAAAGAAGCGGGTACAGGCTACTTCAAAACAGATTTTGACAAAGCAGACATTTCTTCAAATATGGCAAATGTTGAAGTCAAAAACCCGAATAAAGTCCTGGCTTGGGGTGCGATGTATTGGCAATATTTTGAAAATTTGGACAAAATTAAATCCTTTGAAGCGACACCTTTGAAGATGAAAAAACAACTTTTCAAAGAAGAAAACGGCGATAAAGGTTTGATATTGAAACCCATAGACGAAAAGACACCCCTCAGTACGGGCGATAAAATAAAGGTCAGAATTGAGTTGCGGGTTGACCGCGACATGGAATTTGTGCACATGAAAGACATGCGTGCTTCGGGTTTAGAACCCACAAATGTTTTGAGTCAATATAAATGGCAAGGCGGTTTGGGCTACTACGAAAGTACCCGTGATGCAGCAACGAATTTCTTTTTCGATTATCTGCCGCGTGGTACTTACGTTTTTGAATATCCGCTTGTGGTCAGTCATCGCGGCGATATGTCAAATGGCGTGACGACGATACAATGTATGTATGCACCTGATTTTACGAGTCACTCAGAAGGTATTCGTGTAAAAGTGAAGTGATTACTTCATTTTTATGTAGAAAACGCCTGTTTTTAACCACAAAACAAGCGTTCTCTTTTATACTTTTTTGATAGATTTAAAATTAATAACTTTATCATGTTGGAAAATAAAACAATATACTTTAATTAATATCTTATTGAAAAACAAGTCCAAATTACAGTATTTTTTATCTTTGCTTCTTAATTCTCATAAAGACTCATTTAAATACTTAAAACATATTTTTGAAAAGAATTTTCAACCGTTATGGACTTAAACAGAACCGACAAAATAGGAAAAAACGCAACAAATAATTTTATCATTATTTGCATTTTTTTTCAAATTGTAGCCATTTTTGGATGCGCCTATTTATTACACTCATCAAGTGAAAAGTACAATAAACTTGTAGAAGTTGAGAGTAGCAATTTCGACACATTTCAAAAATGGACGACTGCCTCCAATCAAAATTTTATACGGCTTTTTGAAGTTCTTGAAACGGCAGATAACCGTCAAGTGGATAGTATCTATTCTAATTGGCAGCTGGTAAACGGGGATATAGACAACTATATCAGTAAGTTACGCATGAGTTCTTCCCTCAATATTCAAGACGACACTTTTTTTCTGCGAATGATTGCCAGTCGTATGATCTATTTCAAGAATGTTGACAACTTTATTGTGACTAAAAAAACAGCCTCAAAGGAATCTGGAAAGTATTTTTTCAAAGA
>JAYTMI010000333.1:0-5914 GCA_043728625.1 Saprospiraceae bacterium
GGGTTCGAGTACCATGTTCGGGGAACTTTAAAAGTTCCCCGAACATAAAGTTCCTCTCCTACAAACACAGCGTGTCATTAGTAACGCAGTGAAAGAATCTGTATAATATCTCAAACAGATTCTTTCACTGCGTTCAGAATGACAAAAAGGAGGAATATGTAAACGGTGATATTCAATCAAATCTCAAACGGATTCGCTTGATAACCCCTGAGTACAATGTCAAATTCGTAACCCAAAGCGAAGTTCGGCTCGGTTAAATCGAGCGTAAGTTTTGAAATCATCGCTTCTCTATTTTTTTCAGGAATACCTTGATAAATCGGGTCATACTGCAAAAGTGGGTCGCCAGGAAAATACATTTGCGTCACCAAGCGGCTTGAAATATTGGGACCAAACAACGAGAAATGAATATGATTGGGTCGCCAAGCATTGTGGTGATTACCCCACGGATACGCCCCTGGCTTGATGCTGTAAAATCTATACCGTCCTTCGTCGTCGGTCAAAGTTCTGCCGCCGCCGAGAAAATTGGGGTCAAGTGGTGCATCGTGTTGATCAACTTTATGGATATACCGACCGCACGCATTCGCTTGCCAAATTTCTACAAGTGTATTGCGAATCGGTTGCCCGTGTTGGTCTAAGATACGCCCTGCAACGACGATGCGTTCCCCTATCGGTTCCCCATTTTTTCGCCCGTTTTTAGTCAGATCATTGTCCAATGGGCTGATGCTGTCTAAGCCAAAAACGGGACCTGTGCGTTCTGACAGATTCGCTTTTATCGGCAATAATTCCCGTTTTGGTGCCCGATGAATCGTTGATTGGTATGCAGGATAAAGGTATGTAGGATGTACTGACCAGTCTCTTTTGTCCATGATAGTTAATGATGAATTATGAATGATAAAATTGATTAATTGTTACTTAGTCATTCTTATTGAAAATCAATTATTTATGAACGCTTAATCTTAGGAAGATTTGAAATCTAAGATTGTACCCCCTCAGTATTTCAAGTATTTTCCATTTCGGCATACACTTTTTTAGCAATTTTATAAGCAATATTAGACACTGGCACACCTGCATAAACCCCAATATGTAGCAACACTTCTTTGATATCTGCCATCGTTGCGCCCGTATTTTTAGTCGCTCTGACGTGCATCGCCACCTCTTCGTCATGCCCCAAAGTTGCTAAAACGGCAATCGTAATCATGCTCCGTTCACGTTTCGTCAAGCCTGAACGTGACCAAATTGCCCCCCACGCACTGTTTGTAATATATTCTTGAAAATCACTATCGAAGTTCGATTTATTCGCCTCAGCCCTATCAACATGTGCATTGCCGAGCACACTACGCCGTGTTGCCATGCCTTTTTCATAAAGGGTTTTGTCCGCGCCACCAAAAACAAAACCCAAAATATGTTGCGCCACCTCTTTCGGTTTTTCGACACAAGGAATATGCCCCGCCCCGTTTATCAAAATATATTGAGCGTTTGGAATCGCATCCGCCATAGACTTTACGAGTTCGGGTGGCGTTGAACCGTCTTCATCACCCGCAAAACACAATGTAGGCGTTTGAATTTTCGGTATGCCCCCCCTCAAATCATTATCTCGAATTGCTGCACAAGCCGTCAAATAGCCGTCAATCGGCGAGCTTTTCAGCATATTTGTATAACCTACCAATTCATTTGCACGGTTTTGATGAAAATTATCCGAAAACCAGACTTTCATGACCCCCTCGGTAATCGAAGCCAAACCCTCAGTTTTTACCTTATCAATACGTGTATTCCAACCTTCATCATTGCCAATTTTAGGTGCAGTATTACTCAAAACTAATTTTTCAAGCCGTTCCGCATGATGCACCGCCAAATATTGACCAATAATGCCCCCAATTGACAAGCCAATGACCACCGCTTTTTTGATGTTCAAAGCATCCATCAAGCCCAAAACATCTTGTGCATAATCGGCAATCGTTTTGGTTTCTTCTGAAAGACTCGACAAACCATGCCCTTGTTTATCAAAGCGCAAAATATTGCCATGCGTCTTTAAATCCGTTACGACATCATTCCAAATCCGAAAATCAGTACCAAGTGAATTGATAAATAGAAAGGTTGTATCTTGTTGATTATCAATGTATTCGTAGTGAATTGTGGCATCTTTTATTTTTAGAAAAGTCATTATTATTTGATAAGTTTTAAAAAAGTCCTAATTTTGAATTTTAAAACATACGCATATTAGTAAATGGCACGAAGATATTTTTTTCACGAACATGTTAAACAAGCACTTATCAATGACGGTTGGATTATTACCCACGACCCTTACAAAATAAAAGTAGGCGGTATTTACCAAGAAATTGATTTAGGTGCTGAAAAACTCATTGCTGCAGAACGAGATAATATCAAAATTGCCGTTGAAGTAAAAAGTTTTATTGATAAATCTCATTTAACGTCGTTTCACGAAGCATTAGGCAAATTTAGAAACTATCGTCGTGCTTTGAGAAAAGAAGACCCGAATCGTGATTTGTTTTTAGCTGTTCCAGAACCTGTTTACAATAAAAAAATTTCAAAACCATTCATTAAAGAAGGTGTTGAAGAAGAAAAACTTCACTTAATCATTTACAGTATTTCAGAAGCATTAATTACGACATGGATAAACTAAATAAATATCGTCAAATTATTCGTCAAACCTTACTACCGTTTGGAAATGACCACTATGTGGGTTCCGCAGAACTTAAGAACGAAGTCATTTTTGATAAAGAAAATGACCACTATCTCGTTGTAACAATGGGTTGGGATAAAGAAACTCCTGTAAGAGACTGTATTTTTCACATTGACATCATAAATGAAAAAATTTGGATTCAAGAAGATAATTCTGATTCAGATATTGCTTCTCTTTTAATTGAAGAAGGGATTCCTAAATCTGATATTGTTCTCGGTTTTCAATCACCATCTATGCGTCAATTTTCAAGTTACGCAATGGGTTAAACATCTTTCAAACCCACATAATTCTCCGCAATCGTACAAGCATAAGCCTTTGACAAACGGATATAATCAAACTTTGCTTTTTGCAATTGATTGGTATATGAACCGTGTTCATCTTGTTTGTGAAACAATTGGGTCATAAAATTTGAAAAATCTTGCGCCCGCCAAACACGACGTAAACAGTCTTGCGAATATGATTTTAACAAATCATCTTTCCCTGTTTCAAACCACGTAATTAAAGCTTTTGACATAAAACGAATGTCCGCAACCGCCAAATTCAAGCCTTTTCCACCTGTTGGTGGTACGATATGCGCCGCATCGCCTGCCAACAACATTCTACCATGCTGCATATTGTCAATCATAAAACTCCGCATCAGCGTGATGCCTTTTTCAAAAATTTCGCCTCGATTGACTTTAAAACCCTTGTCGTCGCTTAAACGAATATCCAATTCATCCCAAATCCGTTCATCTGGCCAATTTTCAATATTATCATCATTCGGTACTTGCAAATACAAACGGCTGACTTCGGGCGAGCGCATACTCAACAAAGCAAAGCCGTTTTGATGATAAGAATAAATCAATTCCTCTGACGCAGGTGCGGCATACGCCAAAATACCGAGCCATGAAAACGGATATTCGATGCGAAATTCACTGTAAGAATCTTTTGGTAAATGTTTCCGTCCGATGCCATGAAAACCGTCGCAAGCGGCGACAAAATCGCAATTTATGACCTTTTCAATACCGTTTTGAGTATAAGAAATGCTTGGATTATCGGTTTCAATACTTTCAAGACGACTTGCTTGACACTCAAATTTTATCTCAATGCCGCGCTGTTCGCATCCCTCAATCATGTCTTTGACGATTTCTTGTTGACCATAAATCGTTATGTGTCGCCCGCCTGTATGTTCATCGAAAGGAATATGAATTTTTTCATTATTGAAACTCATATAAACCCCATGATGCTCTTCGCCTTCACGCCTCATGCGTTCGCCAACGCCCAATTCGTTGAACAAATCCACTGAATTTTGCTCCAAAAGACCCGCACGGACGCGGCTAATGACGTATTCTTTATTTCTATTTTCTAAAATAACACAGCTTATACCTGCTCTTTGAAGTATTAAAGCAAGCGTCAAACCTGCGGGACCTGCACCGATGATGCCAACTTGAACCTTTGTCATATTTATCTATCGTCTAAAGAGTGTTGTAAAATGTACTACAAAGGTCTAAAATACTGAGGGGGGTGTTTTGGATATTTGTATAAAAAAATTGTACAAATAGAACATGATTTTTCTTTTAAAAATAAAAACTTGAACGATATTTGCTCAAATACCCTTTTTATAAGCGATAATCTTAGTAGGATTTGAAATCTTACTAAGATTACAACAACTCATTATTGTAAATTTAAAACATGATCAATACGAAAAATAGCTTTATTAAATACGATGGTTTATACGGCGACAATCACACCGCTACCCTACCCGATTTCGTACATTGCGAGATGCTCGAATCAAGGAGTAAAACCTATAATTGGGAAATCAAACAGCATTTGCATACGCATTTGTATCAGATTTTTTTAATTGAAACGGGCGAAGGTGTTTTGAACTATAATAATGATAAAATCACGTTTCATGCGCCGTGCATTTTCACAATTCCCACAAATCATTTGCATGGTTTTAGTTTCGATACTTCGTCTGACGGTAGGGTGATAACGCTGTCCGATTCGTTTGTGGAAACACTTTTTAAAACCTCGCCAAAGGTTATTTTGGAACTGAATCGGTTGTGGCACATACCCATTTTGCCAGCAGAAGAAGTCCATTTTGACAGCTTAATTCGCATTATTGACCGTATTTCAAGGGAATTGTATGAAGATTTGGCAGAGAAGCAAGTAGCTTTACAAGCGTATTTGAGTATTCTGTTTGTGGAAGTTTTTCGCTTTGCTAAACAACGAGAAGACCTGTTTTTAAAGAGCGATAATCGCCAATTGAGGTATTTTCAGGATTTTCAAAAAAATATAAAAAAAGCAAATTCTGCCTTAAAAACGATGACAGAATACGCAAAGGAACTCAATATCACAACTGTTCACTTGAACCGTATTTGTCAATCTGTTGCTCAAAAATCGGCTTTGCAGTTGGCACAAGCACATATTTTGGCAGAAGCTGAAAAGTATCTGACACATACTTCTTATACGATTTCAGAGATTTCATATATGCTTGACTTCAACGATGTGGCTTATTTTTCAAGGTTTTTTAAGCAGCATAAAGGGGTTTCACCAAAAGTGTTTCGAGAAAATGCGGTTTAGCTTTTTTCCGTATCCCCCTCAGTCCCGACTTTGTCGGGATGTTCCATATCTTCGGCTTCAAAAATGGTTTTTATGTCCATTTTGAAACCTTCCAAAATGTGTGATTCGACCTCACCAAACTCTATTGCATCTGATTTTAGAACATATTGGTTGTTTTCCAATCCATAAATTTCAACGGTATGATAAATTGGGTCAACAAGCCAATATTCTGAAACACCAAATTGCAAGTAAAGTGCTTTTTTAGATACCTTATCATGCCTAACGCTCGACGGTGAAATGACTTCAACAATCAAATCAGGATGTCCTTCGATACCATTTTTTGTAATGATAAATTGGCGGTCTTTTTTGATAAAAAGTATATCAGGTTGTGTGTTATTGTATTTGTCAAAAAAGACATCAATTGGTGCAGTATAACATTTTCCTAATTGATTTGCTTTTATAAAAGCGTGCATGGCAGCATGAATGTTGCCCGATGCTTCTTGATGTTGCGGAGAAGGTGCTTGTTTTTTCACGATGTTACCATTTATGAGTTCATAAAAATAACCCTCTTCGAGTTCCATTTCAAAAAGTTCTTTGACGGTTACTTTCTTTGGATTTTCTACGAAAGTTGATACACTCATTTTTTATCTGTTTTATATTTTTGAACAAAAA
>JAYTMI010000334.1:0-5487 GCA_043728625.1 Saprospiraceae bacterium
CCAGGTGCATCGAGGTGCGCCACATAGCGCAAAGAGGGCACCGCAATAGCTCGATGTGGATCATTTGCCATTATCGGATAGCCACTTTGCGTTTTTGAACCGTTTATGACCCAATTGTTACTGCCAATGTCAAACTTCGGATTTTCGAGTAAATCATTCTTAATCGGTTGATTATCAACGAGATATTTATAACTATCTGCATCATTTTGATACTCATAAGCGAGATCCGTTGGTTTAAATTCAATTGGTTTTCGGAAGGCGCTGTATAGGTTTAAGATGTCTTCAAAAAGCCCATCTGTTGGCATTTTTAGGTTCAGGTTGGGCTGATTGGGGTGAAAATGTGATATTTCACGTGCTTTTTTTTCGCCCAATTTTGCGACTAATCGAGCTATGCGAAGCTCATCTGTCACGTTTGCCAGCAAACCTTGATGCCTTGAAATCACGACTTCAGGCGTCCAATACTGAGGGGTTATATTCAGTAGTTTGAATTCAAGTGGGAGGGTTTCAGGATTTTTATTGGCTTGTTCGATTGCTGCATTGATGCCTTTTACAAACGCCTTGACAATCGCTTCGCCACGTGGATGATAGTGCTGCAATTCTTTAGTCATATCTCCGCGAAACTTGAACAGGCGCGCACCGATGTCGCGTTTGATTTCACGCGAGCCTAATATTTCTGCAATTGTTCCAGTAGCTTGTCGCCGCCAAAGTTCAAATTGAAAAAGGCGGTCACGGCAGGCATAATAGCCTTGTGCAAAAAACAAATCGGTTTCGTTTTGTGCATATATATGCGGCACCCCCCACGCATCTACCTTGATTTCGACAGAGGCTTTGAGTTCTCTTAGTGCTATTTGTTCCGAAATAGCGCTGTTTTGAGCCTCTAAAACAGAAAAACTTAGTATAAAAAGCAAAAGAATAGTTGTGATTGGACGCATTGTTCTTATATTGTTTTTTATCTTTTCAGATTTTTGCCTTTTAAAATTCGAAACAAGGCATACAATGATTAATATTGCCAAAACTAAGAAAGAGATGATAGACTTGTTTGATAATATTGAAAATTTTTTAAAAAAAGGAAAAAAATTTGCTGTTGCGACAGTTATACAAACGTGGGGTTCCGCGCCACGTCCTATTGGTTCCGCGATGATTGTCTCGGAAGATTTGGAAATGGCGGGTTCGGTTTCTGGCGGCTGTGTTGAAGGCGCGATATTGCGCGCTGTGCCCGAGGTCTTGAAAACGAATAAACCTAAGCGTTTGGGTTTTGGTGTGACGGACGAAGAGGCTTGGGCAGTCGGTTTGAGTTGTGGCGGGCAAATTCAGGTTTTTATCGAACCATTTTGGGCTAATGATGACTCAAAAATGTGGTCTATACTGAGGGGGGGGCTTTCAGAAAACAAAGGTGCAGTTTTACTAACAAAACTCAATGAGGCAGCCAGTGAACATCTTTTAGTTATGCCAGACGACATTATCGAGGTAGCTTCAAGTCTCTCCGACAATAGTGCGATTCAAAATTTTCTGATTCAAAATGCCTTACGTGCTTATAAAGAACGCAAAACGCAAACAATTGAAGTCGCTGACGGGACAACATGGTTTCTACATGTTTTTGCACCCAAAGCAAAACTCGTGATTGTTGGCGCAGCGCATATCACGGTGGATTTGGTACATTTAGCTCAGTATTTTGGTTTTGAAACGATAGTGATTGATCCACGCGGAATTTTTGCCGAAAAAACGCAATTTCCAACACCTCCAGACCATTTATATGTGGACTGGCCAGCAGAGATTCTGCCCGATTTGACGCTCGATACCTATACTTTTGCTGTTTTATTGACGCATGACCCTAAAATTGATGATCAAGCCTTACATATTTTACTGAAATCAGACGTGGCGTATATTGGGGCTTTGGGGAGTAAAAAAACGCATGAAAAACGGGAGAAACGGCTCAAAGAAGCGGGTTTTTCAGAAGAAGAGATAGCCAAAATTCATGCGCCGATTGGGGTTAATATTACGGCAAAATCAGCGCGAGAAATCGCTTTGAGCATTGTTGCGGAGTTGATAAAAATTAAAAATCAATTTTTATGATAACAGTTGAACAAGCCACACAGATAATTCTTGAAAGTGCACTTCCGTCCAAAGCGGAAAAAGTGCACTTGATGCAGTCAATCGACAGAATTTTGCGAGAAGATATCGTTGCTGACCGCGATTTTCCACCTTTTGATAGGGTGACAATGGATGGTATTACCATTGATTTTTCCAGCTTTGAATGCGGGCAACGGGCGTTTCACATCGAAAGCATACAAGCGGCGGGTGCATCGCCTTTGACTTTGAAAAACAAGAAAAACTGTATTGAGGTGATGACAGGTGCGGTGCTGCCTGTTGGAACAGATGCCGTTGTACGTTACGAAGATTTGACAATTGTGAACGGTGTGGCAACAATTATGGTTGAATATTTGGGTTTTCGCCAAAATGTTCATCATAAAGGCATTGATCGTAAGGAAAATGAAGTGATTTTAGTGAGTGGTCATAAAATTTCGCCTGCTGAAATTGGGACTTTGGCAACGGTGGGCAAAACGGAAGTTTGGGTAAGTGCTTTGCCCAAAACGGCGATTGTTTCGACAGGCGATGAATTGGTGGAAGTGGGAGAGATGCCTTTACCGCATCAAATTCGGCGGTCAAATGTGTTTTCGGTAGCGGCAATACTGACGGGGCAATGTGGGATATATGCGGATCTTTTTCATTTTCCAGATGATGAAAAGGCGATTGCTGATGGCTTGGAAGACATTTTGGAGGACTATGAGTTGGTCATTTTAAGTGGCGCAGTGTCGGCAGGCAAATATGATTTTGTGCCTAAGGTTTTGGAAGACTTGAATGTTGAAAAGCTGTTTCATAAAGTTGCGCAACGTCCAGGCAAGCCGTTTTGGTTTGGGCGGCGCGATGATGTCGTCATTTTTGCGCTGCCAGGCAATCCTGTTTCGGCGTTTATGTGTGCCTGTCGGTATGTTGTTCCTTATGTGAAACAACAACTTTGCGACAGTTTGGAGTTGCCCGAAAGTTCAGCCGCTTTGACAACGGATGTTATTTTTAAGCCTGATTTGACTTATTTTTTGCCTGTAAAAATTAAGAACACTGAGGGGGTACTTTTGGCAACGCCTGTCGAGGGACATGGCTCTGGTGATTTGGCAAACCTGAATGATGCCGATGGTTTCTTAGAATTGCCGAGCGATAGGGCTGTTTTTAAAGAAAAAGAGGTATTTCCTTTGTTTTTATATCGTTAAGTATTCAAGTATCTAAGTATTTACTTTTAAAAGTAAATACTTAGATACTTGAATACTTAATAAATTATAACATGTTTTTAAACTTGCTATCAATAAGTTCAAGGTTTGTCCATTCTTCCAATTTCAAAGCGATTGAAATGTAGGCACTTATAAACAGCAAACTGATTAAATAGGTGAATGAAGAGAGGATCGCGATGATTAAATTCAAGATGTTTTTCATGTCTATTGATTTTCTGTCGAAAAATGATTATTATTTTTTGATTACATTGTATATCATACAAAAATAATACCCTTTTTTTTCAACGCAAATGAGTCACTTATTCCACACTTTGGGGAAATTTGAGTTTAGATACGGGTAATTTACGCCACTTGTAATTGGCGAGCAGGAATATTTTATTTAATGTGAGAACATTTTAAAATGTGAAGTTACGACGTATTTTTGTAGATTAGGTAACGTTTATATTAAACTTTTTTTCCTTTTTCAATCCTAAAAACTTGATTGACACACGCAGGAATTTCTGATTCGTAGTGTGTGACGTAAATCAAGGTCTTGTCCATTGATACGACTAATTCATTGACCAAATCTCTAAAATAAGCAATGTGGGCGGGATCGAGACCTTGGCAAGGTTCATCTAAAATCAAAAGTGGCGGGTTTTTGACCAAAGCACGAGCTAAAAAAACCAATCGCTGCTGCCCCGATGAGAGTTGGTACAAAAGTTTGTCTTTCACGCTTTCCAAACTGAATAATTTGATATAATCTCCAACTGTTTGGGCTTCTGCGACGGTCAGCGATTTGTACAATGCTGCTACGTCGAAAAGACCGGATGCGATGATTTTCCAGACTTGGTTGTGGGCATCAGCGTAGAGATGTAACTCAGGCGAGACAAACCCGATGCGTTTTTTTATCTGCCAAATGCTTTCGCCAGAGCCACGTTTGCGGTCAAAAAGGTCAAAATCGTTGCGATAACCTTGCGGATTGTCGGCTGTTATCAAACTTAATAATGAGCTTTTGCCTGAACCATTGGGACCCAATAAAGCCCATCTTTCCCCTTTTTTGACATCCCAACTGACGTTGTTGACCACTTTTTCAGTACCGTATTGAATGGTGGTGTTGCGGAAACGGACAGCGTATTCAAAGTCGTTGAAGGATGGTTTATGCTTAATTTCAGTCAATAAGTCTTGATTCAGAAGTGTTTGAAATGTATGCTGCTTTTCGACAACGGTTCTCTTTTCTGCAATTTGAGGTCCCCGCAGTATTTCAACTATTTTTCCGTCTTTTAAAACCACTGAATCTGTGATACATTCAGGCATTTCAGTCGCTGCACAAACGATGATGATTTGGATACCTGTTGTCGTGATATGGTTGAGAATATTATGCAAAATGTGGCGGCTGTCCACGTCTAAGCCGATGAATGGATTGTCGAGTAAAAGAATATGCGGTTGTTTCAACAAAGCCATTAAAAGATGCACACGGCGGGTTTCGCCATTGGACAAAGTAACTATTTTGTGGTGTAGTAAATGATTGATTTTCAATAGATTTGCCCATTCTTCAACAGCCGAATCGGTATAAGGTTTGGGTGGCAAAGTGACGGATTTTTCATCAACAGTATTCAGTGGTTTTACTTGATTTTGGACGACTTCATAGACGGTAGGGGCGAGGGCAGCACCGTCGAAAGTATAACGTTGTTGGTAATATTGATAGGCTTTGTTGACGAGTCGGTTGGTTTTAAAACTGCTGGCGACGAGTTCGGTTTTTAGCCCTATTTGTTTTTCGTAAAGACCTTTTACCCCCTCAGTATTTCCTGCTAAAAGTTGTAGTAAAGTTGTTTTTCCAGAGCCATTTTCGCCGAGAATTGCCCAGTTTTCGGCTGTTTTTATGTTTAAATTGATGTCGGTTAGAATGGTGGTTGTGCCTTTTTTGACTGTTACATCTGATAATTTTATTGCCATTTTTTTTTCGTTTAGGGATAAAATTAGAATTTTCATTATAGAAAACCTAAAACCCAACTTTAAGAGATAAACCAGTATAAAAAATCAAATCATCAGTTCTGAAATTTTTATCAAATATAAAGTTTATACCAATGGGAAGCCCGACATAAACGCCCTCTTTTATTCGTCTTTCAATTGTTATTTTGCTTGTTGTGCCGACATACCAATATCGAGTATAGGCTTGAAATACTATCCAACCCAAAGGCGCATTAGAACCGATAAATGGATTGTC
>JAYTMI010000335.1:0-2872 GCA_043728625.1 Saprospiraceae bacterium
GCGACTTCTGCTGCGCCGCCTTCTTTACTGCCTTCTGCAACGATGATGATACCGAAAGGCTTATTACGTTTTGCAGATTTTTTAAGATGCAAAACGAGGTCATCTATATCGTATTGGTTTTCAGGAATCATCACACCGCCGGCGCCTGAACCGATGGCAGAATGAAGGGCAATGAAGCCTGCATGACGACCCATAACTTCAACAAAAAATAAGCGATTATGCGAATACGCCGTATCGCGTATTTTGTCCGCCGCTTCCATTGCTGTATTGATAGCCGTATCAAAACCAATGGTCAAGTCCGTGCCATAAAGGTCATTATCAATCGTTCCAGGTACACCGATAAAAGGTATATCATGCTCTTCTGAAAAGATTTTAGCACCCGTAAAAGTACCATTTCCACCGATCGCCACACACGCATCTATATCAAATGCTAAAAGAGAATCGTATGCTTTAGCACGTCCTTCAGGTGTCATAAACTCCATAGAGCGAGCGGTTTTCAGTATCGTTCCGCCTCTTTGGATGATATTGCCAACATCTCCTGTTTCAAGACGACGGATTTTACCTTCAATCATGCCTTGATAGCCACGTTCGACACCAAAAACGTGTAGGTCATTGTAAATTGCCGTCCGAACGACGGCACGAATCGCTGCATTCATGCCAGGGGCATCACCACCCGAAGTAAAAACAGCAATGCGTTTAATTGTCTTTGTCATATAAATAAATTGTGAATAGACACCTCGTTTTGCTAAAATTGATTACTACAGAGGGGGCTATTGTCAAATTAATTGGTTGACTAATTTAAAGTCAAATTGATATTTTTCAAGTGAAAATCCACAAGCGCATCAATTGGTTTTTGAATCACCACTCCCAAACTCAAATCGTGTTCTTCAAGTGTTGTTTTTAAAATATCTTGAAAATGATAAGCCACAGACCCAACGAAATGAATAGGCACATTGTGACAGCCATCGTATTTTAATATATGTCGGCGAGTAAGTTCAGTAAATGCTTCACTTGCCAATTTTTGAATATAAAAATGACTCTTATGTCTTGAGAAAAACTTTGCAAACGAAGCCAAATAAACATTAGGTGCATCACCATATATTTTGTTCAGAATAACCCTCTTGTTATTTCCAAATTCATCATGAAAAAATTCGATAATATCATCAGGTAATTCCCTATAAAAGTAGGCACGAATCAACAGTTTTCCCAAATGAGAGCCACTACCCTCATCACCTAACAAATAACCTAAGTTTGATACATTGTCAATCACATCTTTACCATCGTATAAACACGTATTTGAGCCTGTCCCGATGATGCACGCAATGCCCGCTTCCATACCACAAGTTGCTCGTGCGCTACCTAACAAATCATGTTCAACTTCAATCGTTTCGGCATTTGTAAAAATCCGTTCCAAGCCACGTTTAACGATGTCGCAACGCATTTTGTCAGAGCAACCAGCACCGTAGAAATAAACTTTTTTTGCTTCAGTGACATTGACATCTTTAACAAAACTTTTGTTCAACTCGGTTTCAATGCGGTCTTCATCGTGGAAAAAAGGGTTGAAACCCATCGTTGTGTGCAATTCACGACTTCCGTCTGCATTTATGACTTGCCAATCGGCTTTGGTTGAGCCGCTATCTACAATAATTAACATTGGTTGTTTGATTTAGAATGAATGACTCTCTGTTTTTAATTAAGTGAGCAAAGTTAGTGTGTAATTCACACACGAAGGTATTATTTTGATAAATTTTTCGACTACTTCTAATATTCCTAAATACGGTAAGTTTATCGTGTCTTAATAATTGAAAAAAAATGTTGTTTTTTTCTTAAAAAAATTTGTTTTATAAAAACATTTTGTGTTAAATTTGTGCTATTATTTAAAACAAAATTATTGAGCGTTTAACATAAAATAAAATACACCTAATCATGTCTCAACCTAACTACATCCAAATTGGACAAGTCGAGCGTCAAAAAGACATTCAAAAAGATTGGCAACTTGTGATTGATAATACTAAAATCAAAGCATTCTTTATAAAAAACTGGATAAATGTCGTCATTTTGGTTTTAGTTGTTTACATTTTTGCAAATCGTAATGAATATTTTTCTATTGGTGACAATGCTGTACAAAACAACGGGAAAGCAGAGTCTGTGGCTTTTAAACAAAAAGGCATCAAACAAAATGTAAAAAATCAAGCCACTGCTGCCATAGGAGAGGCATTGCAGACTACACACGACCCAAATGACTATCAAGTTATCGGTGGTACTGAGGGGGTTGTTGAGTTATTGCCACATAGTACAGCTTCGGCAAAACCTGTCGAGACCAGTGCTGCGTATGCAAAAGGCGGCAATGATGCCAATCTATTTGACAATGTTTCCATATTTATTGCGCCTGAAAAAGCGAATCCCGTTGTTGTTAAATCAAAACAAGAGAAATGCTGGGATTATGTGCGCCGTTTTATCAATGTCGCAAAGGCTGAGCGTCAAAAATTTGGTATTCCTGTCAGTATTACCCTTGCACAAGGTTTACTTGAAAGTGATGCAGGACAGAGCCGTTTGACACAAAAAGCGAACAATCACTTCGGAGTCAAAACATTCAACCGCAATGTGCCGCATGTCGTCATGAAAGATGATACACCCTCCGATAAGTTCAAAAAATATGACTCAGCTTGGGAAAGTTTCCGTGACCACAGCTTGCTTTTGATGCGTGACCATTACAAACAGTTGCAATATTTGAGTAAAACAGATTATGTGGGCTGGGCAAAAGGCCTTGAAAAGGCGGGTTATGCAACTGATAAACAATATGCCGAAAATCTTATTCGCATCATCGAAAATCTTAAACTCTATAAGTTTGATGAAGCATGAGGAGGTGTTC
>JAYTMI010000336.1:0-2603 GCA_043728625.1 Saprospiraceae bacterium
GGCTGTTGCGTATTGCATTGGCATTACAAATATTGACCCTATCAAATACAACCTACTTTTTGAGCGATTTTTGAATCCTGACCGTAAGTCAATGCCCGAGATTGATACGGATTTTGATGATGAAGGTCGTCAAAAAGTCCTTGACTATGTGGTTCAAAAATATGGTAAAAATCAGGTGGCGCAAATCATCACGTATGGCACTATGGCAGCAAAAATGTCTATCAAAGACGTGGCGCGGGTTTTGGATTTGCCTTTGAATGATGCCAATGGTTTAGCAAAATTGGTATCTGATAAGCCTGGCATTAAGCTCAATCGTTTGCTCAAAGCCCCCCTCAGTGGTGAAGGTGGTTTGACTGATAAAGAAGGTTTGGCAGGAGAGGATATTGACAATGCAAAACAATTACGTGAGATTTTAGCAGATAAAAGCGACCCACGTTCAGCCGTTTTGCGCGAAGCCTTGATTTTGGAAGGGTCGGTGCGTGGCACGGGTATTCATGCGGCAGGTATCATCATTGCGCCAAAGGATTTGACTGAAATTATACCCGTTGCCATTTCAAAAGACTCTGATTTGCTGGTCACGCAGTTCGAGGGCAACGTTATTGAAGATGCGGGTGTCATCAAAATGGACTTTTTAGGTCTCAAAACGTTGACCATCATGCGCGATGCTTTGATTTTGATAGAACAAAACCATGGACGAAAAATTGACATTGACACCATTCCTTTGGACGATTTAAAGACATACGAACTCTATCAACGAGGCGACACAAATGCGACTTTCCAGTTTGAAAGTGCGGGTATGCAGAAATATTTGAAGGAATTGAAACCGACAAAATTTGATGAGTTGATTGCCATGAACGCCTTGTATCGCCCGGGTCCATTGGCTTATATTCCGAACTTTATTAATCGGAAATGGGGACGTGAAAAGGTCACTTACGACCTTGATGCAATGGAGGAATATTTGCATGAAACTTATGGTATATGCGTATATCAAGAACAAATCATGCTTTTATCTCAAAAATTGGCTAATTTCTCCAAAGGCGATGCCGACGTTTTGCGTAAAGCAATGGGTAAAAAGCAGATTGCGGTTTTGAACAAAATGAAAGCGCAATTTTTGTCAGGCTGTGAAGCCAATGGTCATGCGACAGCAACATGTGAAAAGGTTTGGACGGACTGGGAAGCCTTTGCGTCTTATGCTTTCAACAAATCGCACTCAACTTGTTATGCATTTGTGGCATACCAAACGGCTTATTTGAAAGCCCACTACCCTGCTGAATACATGGCTGCCGTTTTGTCCAATAACCAATCAAATATTGATAAAATTACTTTTTTCATGGAGGAATGTCGCTCTGCCAATATTTCGGTCAAAGGTCCTGATGTGAATGAAAGTAATATTAAATTTTCAGTCAATAAAAAAGGGGATGTGCGGTTTGCGCTGTCTGCTATAAAAGGCGTAGGTGAAGCGGCTGTCGAAGCCTTGATTCAAGAACGGACTGAAAATGGACCGTACAATGATGTTTTCGAATTTGTGCGTCGTCAAAACCTACGGACGGTCAATAAACGAGTGATGGAATCGCTCACACAATCAGGTGCATTCGATGGTTTTGGCATACCACGAGCCGCTTATTTTGCACAGAGCGACAAATACGATTCGTTCATCGAACACCTTTTGCGCTATGGTGTGGGTTATCAAACGCAAAAAGCAGAGGCAAGTACGTCTCTTTTTGGCGAAGCCTCAACAGATGCGATGTTGGAGGACCCCTCAGTACCAAAGGTCGAAGAATGGAATTTGATTCAAAAATTGAATTATGAGAAGGATTGTGTTGGCATCTACTTGTCAGGGCATCCGCTTGACGATTTTAAAGTGGAATTGGCTTATGCAAATACAACGCTTGATAAAGTTCAAGACCTTAAAAATCAACGTGTTAAAGTTGCCGCTTTTGTTTCATCTGTCAGTCATAGGGTTTCGAGAAAAGGGACAGGTTTTGGTTCTTTTGTCATTCAAGACTATAAAGGTTCACAGGAATTTGCTTTGTTCAATGAGGATTATGCGCGGTTCAGCCCCATTTTGCAGCCAGGTGTTTCAGTGTTGATTGAAGGTGAAATGAAACAACGTTGGAATTCAGAAGAGTTTGAATTGAAATTGAAAGACGTGAAACAATTGGCTTCGCTCGGCAATTCTTTGACAGAAAGTATTACGTTGATGATTCCGATTGAAATCGTTACAGAGACATTGATTCAAGATTTAGAAAAAATGTGTCAAAAATTCAAAGGCAAACATAAGCTCAAAACACAACTATTAGATTCGACTAATCGCCTAACGTTACACTTGTTTTCGACCGATAAAAAGGTGAATGTGGATTCTGATTTTATTGCGGCGGTTGAGGCGAAGGGGTTGAGTTATAAATTGAATTGATTTTTTTTGGCCACTGATTGGGCTGATGCGACTGATTTTCACTGATTTTTTCTTTTGTTTCATACAAACTTAAAAAAAAATCAGCGTAAATCAGTCGCATCAGCCCAATCGTACATTTACAGCGTTAACAAAAAGTTGTTAAATTTGAGTCAAAGAATCAGGGAACGGATAAAGACTGATGTCCAATTGG
>JAYTMI010000337.1:0-5324 GCA_043728625.1 Saprospiraceae bacterium
TGCTGGCAGAACGTTGGGATTTAGCAAACATTATTGAAGATAGATTAAGTTATTTGGAAGAAATTGGTGAAGAAAACTATGATTGGAGATGGGCATTAAATATTGATTTTATTAGAAAAATAAGTGACCTTAGAAGGGAGACTTTGGAGCTGTCTGCCAATGAAATTTTAAACTTCGTCCTTGAAGAACTTGACCTACGTCGCATCATTGCCGCATGGGGCAATAAGACACAAAGACTTGAAAATATAGATGTTATACGACAGTTATCTTTGAAATATGAAAACGCTTGTAATCGCTTACACTCGGCGGCATCGCTCGGCGGCTTCTTACTTTGGCTCGCTGAAAAGGCTGAAAGAGAAGAAGATACACAGAGTTCAGGTGAAAGCGAAGATGCCGTAAATGTACTTACTTACCATAAGTCAAAGGGTTTGGAATATCCTATTTGTATTATGGGTAGCCTTGACCAATCGTTGCGAAATGATGTTTTTGGTATCGAAATCGTGTCAGATACTGAGGGGGTCAATTTAGATGATATTTTGAGTGGTCGTTGGCTGCGTTTTTGGGTCAATCCGTATGCTGACCAATTTAGAAATACGACTTTGGAAGAGCGCATTAATGAATCCAATGCCAAAGCCGAAAAAACGAAATCTGTTCTTTCCGAAGAAGCCCGTTTGCTCTATGTTGGTATCACACGAGCGCGTGACTACCTTGTTTTGCCCACTTATCAAGGTGGTGTTACGAAATGGCTTAATCGAGCGTGGCATCAAGGCAAAGAAGAATTTCCGACCATTGAAACAGGCAACGAAACCCCTTTTGAGTGGAACGGACGCTATTTGACCAAGGATTTTAAAGAAGAATGGTTTACAAAAGATTTTGGCTACGCTGATACACCAACAGAACAGACTGATTATATGGAATCACGCAGTAACAAACGGCAATTCCTCGCCTACAAAATTGACTTAGAAAAAGAGTTTTTTAGCGTCGGAAATGCTTTAAAAGTGGGCGATACAGAGGGGTATGCTTCGGCTTTACCGCTTAAAGAAGATGCAAATCCAACTTTGGTTTGTAAGGCGTACTCCGCTTTTTTGACGGCTTGCGAAGCGCAACCACAGGATTTACAAGCTAATTTATCCCTTGCCAAACAGCTTGCAACACGTTATGATATTTTAGAAATGCTTGATTTTCAATGGTTTGTTCGTCAAGTCAATTCGTTATTCGATTTTTTGCATCAAAAATATGCTATTGAAAGCATCAACCGTCGCTATCCCATTCGTGGACATCACAACGGGCGTTTGTACGAAACAGAACTTTCCTTTTTGATTGAAAATAAAGATGGGTCACTTGTGGTCATTCTATCATCTGACCTAAATGATGTTAAAAAAGTCAAATCAGAAGCTGCCGCTTATGCGATGCGTTTTAGCTTGATTCAAAAGGTTTTGACTAAGATTTTTGGAGACAAACCCATTGTTTATTATGTTCATTTTCCACTATTGGGGGCTTTGGTGGTGTTGGAGTGACTTTTTAGGTTTAAAAAAAACGCAAAGCCACATAACCACCGACCCATGAAGTCCACTTACCCGACTGTTTTGTTTGCCAATCAGGTACTATTTTTTTTCGGAAAACGGTAGCGACTTGTTCATCTGCCAAATTCTCATAGTAGGCATTTAGTGTTGGGGCTATGGAAATACCTAATTTTTTAGATACTTGAAGATTCAAAGCAGGGACAAAACGGAACAATTCATTATTCAATTTTGGTGTGATTTGACCCAAACTCATGTGTTGAACCGTTGCATCAAGCGTCAAATTCATTTTTTTACTGAGGGATATGCACGAGCCAAAACCTAAGCCGACTCCCCAAAGTGGGCTTTGCCAAAACGCACCACTGTCAACCCGTACCGACCCGATGTAGTTTGTATAAAACTTGCGAGTGCCTGTTTTGTAGGCAATATTAACAAAAATGCCTTCATTTGCCGAAACTTCAAGGACGTGATAGCCTTTTTTGACCACATTAAAAAAGCCCAGAACGATGCCCGACAGAGTGTCAGAGACATTGATAAACCCTAATTGCAAGCCTCGTACCTTATTTGCAGAGTTAATCAAACCGATTTGAACGCCTACCGTATCCGCATTATTAGTCATGCCACTCACTTGAACCCCCGTTCTGCCGTTAGCAACTTTGTTGACGATACCCGCGATTTGAACGCCGCCATTGCCATGTACTGCATAATTATTGATGAGAGATATTTGCCCCCCCCTCAGTAAATCGGCTGCGTTTGTGATGCCAGCGATTTGTACCCCACGGTTTTCTCTGACTTTATTGACAATGCCTGCTATCTGCAAACCTCGCAAATCATATTTTACCACATTCAAAAGAGTAGCTATTTGTAAACCGCTGACATTACCACGATTAATATTCCCCAATCCGCCGAACTCAATAATACGATTGCCCGCAGAATAACCGACTGTGGCATTGATAGAATAATTATTGACGACATTGCCACTCAATCCTAAGTTAGAACCGACATAAGGGAACAGCGAAAAATGCCATTTTCGCTCCAAATTGCTTTTGATGTTTTGGTCATTCACACGCTCGACGGTGCGGATACCGCTGCGCAACCAACCCTCGAAAGTGGCTTGTGAAAACAGGACTTGTTCTGTGAAGCCGTCTTTGTCACCGCCATCCATTGTAATTTTTATTTTGAGTGGTTTTGTCTCTGGCTCATGTTCAAGTTCGGGAGTCGGGACGGGCAGCAACGAAACGTCGAGATACTGAGGGGTCGCTGTTTCGCTACGCACTTGCAACAGTGTGTCGCCATAGTTGAATCGCGCAACAGAGAGTTCTTTTATAGCTTCACGGCTCACGATTTCGTAGTAGCCAAATTTGTCGGTTGTCGCAGATTTCAAGGATTTTTTGTCATAAACAGTGACATTGGACAGTTTTTCGCCTGTTTTTTGGTCGCTGATATAACCACCTATCAACCTTTCATCGGTTTTTAATTTACGGATAATGAGGTAGTTTCCTTTTTCTTTAAACTCATAATTATCGCCCAAAACGGTGCGTGTGACACCCCGCACTGATTGGCTTTCGGCAAAAACAGACACCTTTTTATTGGCATCGAGTATGTTTGAATTATAGGAAAAATAAAAATTGGCTTGTTGTGAAATCGTTTTTAAGACTTCACCCATAGGCACATTTTGTACTTTTAAAGTTACGCTCCTTTCTAATATAGATGTTTGTGCAAATGTGTAAATAGGTAAGAAGCAAAAAACAAATAGGTGAGGTGCATACGAGAATGGGCAAACTTTTCCCCAGCGAAAATTTGCCCATTGTTTTATGATTATTTTCAAAGGTTTGTTTCTAAGCATAAATCATTGATTTTGAATCTTATACTTCAAAACCCGAAAATAGGAGAGTAAGAAAAAATAAAAAATTCATTTCGACGGAGGAGGTGATTTGTACGGCTAAAAACCGTTTACTCCTTACAACCGGTACCGCTTAACACCATTTTTTCGCCTACTTTTTGAACCTTTAAATTGATGGATTCGCCAATAATTTCTTTAAAATAAAAATCCAAATCGTCTCCTCTTGCATAAGTAGAAGTAATCGGGCAATTTTCGATTTCAGGCGAAACAATCTCAATGTGGGCATCAAAAAGCTGATTTATCTGTTTGACAGCATCTTTTAATGTCGTTTTTTCAAAACCCAAAATGTTTGTTTTGTACGCCGTGACGTTTTTATCTGTATTTTTTACTTTTTCAAATTGCCCTGTTGCCACGTCATAAATGGCTTTATCTCCTTTTTCGATATAAATTTCTGCGCCATTTGCCCCCCTCAGTAAAACTTTGCCAGTTTCGACAACGACGATGATTTTTCCTGTTTCTGATAAATTATCCACGTTGAAAGATGTGCCTATTACTTTGATTTCCAATGTTTTAACTTCTATTATAAATGGTTTTTCGGTATCGTGAGCGACATCAAAAAAAGCTTCGCCAGACATTTTGACACGGCGTTCTTTTTTAGAAAAAACGGTTGTCAAACTCGATTTTTTGTTCAAACTGACCACTGAACCGTCCGAAAGTGTATCCTGTATAACGGCGGCAGTGGCAGTGATTTCTTTATTTTTCAAAGTCGAACCGCTGTCAAAAAACTGGATTGCCGCGAACAGAATGAGTGCGACTGCAGCTATTTTCATGATATTGCCAGTTGATAACCACTTAACAGTCAATCGTTTAGGTGGCTCGTGAATGCGCTGATGAACCTGTTGCCAAGCAGCATCGGTGTTCACTGCAAGCGACTCGACGGCATCGCCACTTTCAAACCAGATGCGCTTCAAATCCTCGAAATATTTTCGATTGTCAGGCGCAGCATCGAGCCAACTTTCGACGGCTGTTTGCTCATCGGCAGTCGCTTCGTCGGCAAGGACTTTGGCGATTAAATCATCTATGTCGTATAATTCATTCATGCAAAACTTGTATTTTTTATATAAATACTGAGGGGTGCTTGAGATTTACTAAATTTTTAAAATTTAGTAAATTTTAATCTATCGTCCTAAAACGCTCATTATCAAAGCAATCGTCATAAAATCTGCTAATTTTAATCTCAAAATTTTTAAGGCTTTACCCATTTGATTTTCCACTGTTTTCACCGAAATGCCTAATGAATCGGCGATTTCTCTGTATTTTAACTCCTCAAAACGGCTCATTTTGAAAATCAAGCGGCACTGTTCGGGTAGGTCGGCAATCGCCTTTTCTATCCGTTGCCGCAGGTCTTCTGTTGTGGCGTGGTCGGGTTGCAATTCTGGATTTTGGTTTATTTCTTCCAAATTCATGGCTTTGTATGCATCTCTAATTTGAACTTTTTTTATCTGATTTAAACTGGCATTACGCACGGCTCTGAATAGGTAGGCTTGCACCGAAGTTGTCACTTCGAGCTTCTCCCGTTGTTCCCAAAGCCGACAAAACAAGGTTTGCACGATTTCCTCGGCTTCCTCACTGTCCGACAAAATCGTTCGGGCATAGGCGCACAAGCGCGGATAAAACGCCCTAAACAACTGCTCAAACGATGATTCGTCACCTTGATTTATCGCTATAAATACTTCTTTTTCAATGACTTGCACAAATAATTGGTTTTGTGGATTTTTTAAGATTAGAGATTTCGGACCCGAATTTCGCTAATTACACGCATTAATTCTGTTTTTTTTTGTCATTCTGAGGACAATCACCAAGTAAAGCGTTGGTGTTTAAAACCGAATGACGCAGCAAATGGGTTCGAGTACCATGTTCGGGGAACTTTTAAAGTTCCCCGAACATAAAGTTCCTCTCCT
>JAYTMI010000338.1:0-1655 GCA_043728625.1 Saprospiraceae bacterium
GTTACAACAAGTCCCATCACTTGTTTTCCAAAAGTTGCTTGCTTTTCGCTTGACTCAAAATAAACGAAATAAGCTATTTGCAAACCTATGGTAATGACATAAGCCATAATCCATGAATTGGGTATGCCTTCGGCGAACATATCAGGGTCAGCTTTTAAAAGACTGATACCAAAAACTGAAAAAACAATCATTTGTGCAATATACAGAATGATGCCATCAATAAGAACAGCAACAAAACGTTGCCAGAAACCTCCGTACTCGTTATACCTAGGGGTTGAGTTGTCTAAACTTGAATCGAGAAATTGATTTTCCATTTGCTAATTGATTTTAAGGATAAATAATTAAGATGTTAGAATTAAGTCTCAAATATAACAATGCCTTTTAAATTTTCGCTTTAAGCCTTCTCTTTTTTTTCAAAAAACATTTCTGCCATCATACACCTTGCCGAACCACCGCCATAAGTCTCAATTGTTTTAATATCAGCATACAATATTTCTGTATGCCTTTGAATATGAGCAATTTGTGAAGTGTTCAAAGAATCGTAGGCTTGCTTTGACATAACGAGAAACGTTTCATCAAAATCATTCCTGACTTGCAACATATTGCCCGCAAACAACATCATTTGGTCGAGTGAAATCTCTATGATGTCTTTTTTCGTCATTTCAAAATGTTTGATGAGATTGAGTTTTTCCGCTTCATTGCGTATGGTCTCCATACAGATAACAACAAAGGTTTCGCCCAAAGCCATCATTACGTTGGTGTGGTAAATGTCTTGTCCATTGTCATCAACCGAATGAAAAGCAACCCGTTTATGGTGCATAATCTCACACCATTCGTCCAACAAACCCAAATCGGTGCGTGGACTCAAACAAGCGTAACAAATTTCATTCACACGGTCAAGTATCATTGAGCCTGTACCTTCCAAAAAGGTATCTACCTCTTCATAATGTTCTAAATGTATCCGTTTTTTGACGATAAATTGCTTTTCAATCTCTTTTATGACGTTATCAGCGCGCTCTAAACGACGAGACGGTGCATTCATCGGGTACAAAACCATTGTACCATCGCCATGACTTGTTATCCAATTATTTGGAAATACGGCATCTGTTTTTACGGGTTCAGATTGGTCTTCTGCGACAACGACATTGACCGCACGACCCCTCAGTATCGCAACGAAATTATCAAATTCTGCAATCGCTTTTTGCTGTATCTCCTTGACTGTCAATGATGTAGCATTGACTTGAAAAGCATTGTTAGCTGCTGTTTCTGTATTAAATCCAAAATGCGCAGGGCGCACCATGAGTATTGAGGAGGTTGTTTGATGTTTTTCCAAAATTTTATTAATGGTGAATGGTGAATGGTGAATGGTGAATGGTGAAATTTAGAACAATAGTTGAGCTAAAGCAATTAAAAGTAGAGCAATAGTTGATATTTTAGTTGCAAGTCTTTGTTTTTTTGTCAGAATTGAGCTACGCAATATTTTTGAAATTTCAATAGCATCTGAATCAAGTGATTTATATTCTGATTCGTTTAAATATTCAGACTTAAAAAGTAATTCAAGCCAATATTGAGTTTCGTTTATTTCTTTTTTGCCAATTGATAGTTTGTGGATGAAATCTACGCCACTTTCTGCATCTGCTGCTTCTCGAACCATT
>JAYTMI010000339.1:0-2276 GCA_043728625.1 Saprospiraceae bacterium
AATTGCGGTGTTAACACACGCCAAAGACCTTTTTCAAGGACAGAAGAAACAACTTTTGAAGAAATAAAATAAAAACAATAAAAATCATGGCAGTTTCATTCAATGAACTCATCAAATCAGAAAAACCCGTTCTCGTTGACTTTTCCGCAGAATGGTGCGGCCCGTGCAAAATGCTCGCGCCGATATTAAAAGAAGTAAAAAACAAGATTGGCGACGATGCTAAAATCGTTAAAATTGACGTGGACGCAAATCAAGCCATATCCGAGCAATTGCAAATTCGCTCCGTCCCCACGATGATTATTTTCCAAAATGGCGAATCAAAATGGCGGCAATCAGGTGTTCTATCGGCGGTACAGATAGAACAAAAACTTCGTGAGTTTATGGTCACAACTCATTGAATAACAAGGATTTAATTCATCATTTATCATTCATAACTCATCATTCTCTATGTTAGATTTCTTAAAAAGCCTCTTCGGTGGCGGCACATCAGCAGCATACACAAACTTAAACGCCAATGATTTTGGTCAAAAAATAACGCAACATACTGAGGGGGTCATTTTAGATGTCCGAACCGTGGACGAATTTAGGTCAGGACATCTACCAAAAGCCATCAATGCCAATGTGATGAACAACGAGGTGGTCACCAAAACTGCAAAATTCAACAAACAGAAACCTATTTTTGTCTACTGCCGAAGCGGTGCACGGAGTGCGACAGCTTGTAAAACGCTGGTGAATATGGGTTTTACGGACGTTTATAATATGTCGGGCGGTATTTCGAGTTGGAATGGTCAAGTCGTGAAATAAAAATAGTGATAAAGCATAAAAGCCGACCTTTTACTGAGGGGTCGGCTTTTGTTATTCTTACAGTAAAAATTTACTTCTTTATATCAAAAGTGCCTTTCAAATGTAAAGTATCGGGATATACCGCACCTAAAACATCTCGTCTCCTTGTCATTATAAATTTCGTATCAATCGTACCTTTAACTTGATTAGACGTAAAACTTGTTATTTCAACATAATTCGCATTTTTTGTATCAACTTTGTCATAAAAGTCTTTCCCGACATCGCCATCGGCTTGTAATGTTGAAAAACGAATACTTACGGAATCTTTGATATCACAATTTGGAAAAATGCGGTCAATTACGCCAAAACGCCCTTTTTTCTTTGAAACCCCCATGATAAATAGGCTTTCTCTAAATTCATTTTGTTCATTAAATTGTGCTATGGTTAATGTAAATCTATCTTCATTTATAAGGCATTGCAAAGTATAACTAGTATCGCTAAGAGTACGATAAGGGGTCGGGTTTAGGTCTTTAAAAACACCCAATAAAGTCCAATTATTCTTTTTCCAATTACTCCCATTCAGCGTACCATTAATTGTTGATTTAAAGGAATTAAAGTAGCCAAACCCAATTTTTTTTTCTTTTTTACAATGAAAAAAACAAGTTGTAATAAAAAGTAGGCTTAATATTTTAATGTATTTCATGTTGAATCGTGTTAAGCCGTCTATCCCAAAGGATAAACGGCTGATAAGTAATTTATTTTTGAATTGCCACTTTCTGAAATACGGTGTTCTGACCAGAAGTAATTTTTAAAATATAAATGCCTGTTAGTATTTTACTTATATCCATTTCTTTCAACCTTCTGCCTTTCATCAAGTTTTCATCTGTATCACTGATTATTTCACGACCTTGTACATCAAGCAATCTAAAAGTAATAGGTTCTTGATTATTAGTTTCAAAGTCTGTTATTAATATATTTTGCGCTGGATTGGGATATGTATTTACATTTAGAAATTGATTTTCTTTATTATTTGCACTCAAACGATTCATAATAGAAGAATGCCCGTTATTTTCACCGCTACTTATTGAATAGAGACCTGTATCTTCACGATAAATTAGGTGTTTAAACGCTGTATTTGAACGTCCTAAATTATCAACTACGGTAACTTTTAACCAATACCATTTAGTTTGACCATAGTAGTAATAATTGAAAATGTCATAAGAACCTAAAACTGTTTGATAATTGAAACCATCTGTACTGGCTTCCCAATACCACGTGTAGGGGTCTTCGCCACATGAAGTGACAGCGTCAAAACTAAAGTCACCAAAATCATTGATTACACTGGGACCATTAATATAGACCGTAATTGTTGGCTCAGGCATATAATTACCAATACGGGATGTTGTTTCAACAATTCGACGAGCGACATGATTCCTATTTATTGTTCCCGTTGCATAACCAGAATATGTCACATTGGGATCAGAAAATTGAAG
>JAYTMI010000340.1:0-3438 GCA_043728625.1 Saprospiraceae bacterium
TCAAGGCTGCCTCCCATATCTCCAATTTCACGTCCAAATATTTTGGTCGGCGCATCGAGGACCTTTTGCAAACCCTTGATATACACATCACAAGAATAGGCTTTCACTTGGTCTCGGTAAGTGCGGCGCATGGCTATCGCTTGACGAATAATGGGATAAGCAGGGTCTTCTGCATTGGATTTGACAACAAATTCTTGTAGCTCAATATTGTTGGGTTTGAGCGTAGTATTCAACGTTGTTTTGCCTTTGACTTTAACATCTATGATTTTTTTTTCATAGCCAATATATTGAAAAACAATGTGATACGCACCGTCTGCCAAATCGAGGGAATAGTACCCCTCAGTATTTGCCGTCGTTCCGCGTGTTGTTCCTTCAATATAAACATTGGCAAACGGTAGTGACTCGCCTTTGTTATCGGTGATGCGTCCAATGAGTTGAGCGCGTAAAAGGATAGGAGAAGTAAGTAAAGCAAAAGTGAGCGTCAAAAATAATTTCATAATAAAACTCTGGTTTGGTTTCTTAAATTGATAGTGTAAACATAACGTATGGCGGTGTGTTATATTGACTTTTTATACATTATGAGGGAAAATATCCGACAAAACTGCCTTTTCCTATTAATAAACTTGTAAATCTAAACAGAAATATATAAAATTGTGTTACGCTGTAAATGACGTTTTGGGTAAAAATTCATTCATTTTTGCCCAATTTTTAAATAAAAATCAAAGAGCAAACAATCATTCTTCACTTAAAAACCAAAGCAATGAAAAAGACAAGCATCAAAAAAGAGCAAGCACGAATGTTTAAAAATCCCGTCCTTGAATATTTCACAAAATCATCCCTTTTCGAATCAACATTGACATCCATAGGTATAGCAATGGTGTGTATTTGGATTGGAAATAAACTGAATCCTGAAATGTCTCTGAATTGGTCAATTGGTGTTTTTATAGCAGGTCTATTGTTTTGGTCGCCCTTCGAGTATTTACTCCACCGATATCTTTTTCATATTTATGATGGGTTATTACGGATATTCGATGTTACATTATTCCATTCATTGTTTTCGTGCCCCCAATTGGCTCAAACCGTTGTGGCATCATCATCACATTCATCATCATTTGCACAACGATAAAGCGTATGGTGTTTCCTCAACATTTTGGGATCGCTTTTTTAACACCATGCCACCTAAAAATCCTTTGAAATCAGAAGAAGTGAAGGGTTAATTTCCGTATTGTTTAAAATCTATGTCTATACTGAGGGGGGGGTAAATTGATAACAAATACGGTTGATAAGTTTACACTTATCAACCGTATTTGTTATCTAAATCGTTGGTATTTAATATTTTACAAAACCAACATTTATTTCTTTTTATTCTTCGCTTGTGGTACTTGTGGTTGCTGCTTTGCTAACTCCTGTTGCTTCATCGCTTCATCCAATTTTTGGCGGAAAAAGCTCTGCTTTTTAGGCTTTTTCTTATGAGCATCCAATTCTTCACGAATTTTATTATGGTCAATGATGTACTGTTTTGTTACAACAGTTTGACCAATATTCAAAATGTTTGAAAACAACATATACAAACTTAAACCTGCCGCATAGCTGTTAAACACAAACATGAAAATAAGCGGTGTAAAATACTGCATATACTTCATCGCTGCTGGCTGTCCCGTCATATCCACATCTTTCATCGAATACCATGTGAAAACCAACAACGATAGACCCCATAACAGCGCAAATAAACTGACGTGCGCACCGTACATTGGTACGTAAAACGACAATTTCATAAACTCTTCATAGCCAGACAAGTCTTTTGCCCATAAAAAGCCTTGTTGACGGAAGTCAATAGTCGCAGGGAAAAAGCGGAACAAAGCCATCCAAATCGGCATTTGAAGCAACGTCGGAAAACAGCCACCCAAAGGATTGACACCAAATTCGCCATACAACTTCATTTGTTCTGCTTGAACTTTTTGCGGGTCGTCCTTGAATTTTGCCTTCATTTTTTCGATTTCAGGTTTCAAAGCCGTTGTTTTGGCTTGCGAACGCAGCATTTTATAGCTCAAAGGATATAAAATAGCTTTCACAAAAAAGGTCAAAAGCAAAATACAGATGGCAACATTGCCGATGATGCCATGTAAAAAATCAAAAATTGGACGAATGATCCAACGATTTATCGTTCCGAGAATCGAGCCGCCATAGTCCACAACTTGATCTAAACCATTGTGATACGCATGTAAAATATTAAAATCATTAGGACCCGTATAAATTTTCATCGAATAACCATTAGCTAAAGCATCCGCAGGGATTTCAAGACGTGAGGTCATTTTTTTCAAATCTTCATGGTCTAATGGATGGTTTTCAGTTTCAAGAATAGCAGATTTGAAACCGTTGCCTTTGGGTGCCATCAAAATGGTACTGAAAAACTGGTTACTGTTCGATATCCAATCAATACTTTTACCGTTCAACTCCAGCTTATCGCTTTTAGTCCCAGAAAGATAATCGGGTGAACCATCAGATGATTTGTAGTGCAAATACGAGTAAGAAGACTCATAATTGATGTTTTTCTCTAATTTATCTAAGTTATTTTCAAAATTCAACTGTACCGACTTCGCATCTGATTTCATGATAGAAGCCAGACCGTTGAACTTCACCGTATAGTCCATATCGTAACCTGAACCCAATGTGTAGCGTTGTTCAAAACCCACTTGGTCATTTAATATCGCACGAAACGTCAATGTATTGCCTGAAATGGAGGGCGTAAAAAACATATTTGCGGTAGCAATAGAACCCGTTGGCGTATTCGCTGGAATGTGATAGCCGAACTTATTCTTAGCATCTTCAAACAAATAAAGCGGCGTAACAACGTCTTCTCTTTTTTCGTTTTCAAGAATTCTCTTGAATTTCTTGAGCAAAACATTTAAAATACGTCCACCTTTATTGGTAAAAGTAACTTTTATATCCTCGTTCTCCAAAACAGAAATTTGTTCTGTACCAACAGCCAAACCACTAAAATCACCCATCTCACTTGCCATCTGAACCCGCTTGATAGAGTCCGTTACTGAGGGGGGCACTGGTGTAGCTGTTGCAGCGATTTGCAGACTGTCATTGGTTCTTTGAACCTTGGCAATCGAGTCTTGTGTTCTCTGTTTCAAATCTTTCTCTGCTTGCGAAGGCGCAGTGAACATGTTCCACCCAAGCAAAATAAATAAAATTAACACCATGCCGATCATGGCATTTTTGTTGTCTTGATTCATCAATGTTTATATTTTTATCAAATAAAGTTGCCCCATTATGCGAAGTGAACTTCGCCAATACCAAAAGCGGCGCAAAATTACAAAGTTTGACCGTCAAAAAGGCTTTTGTCTCATCTTTTTTCTAAGACGATTTAAGGCGGGATATATTTTTTGACCACAGATGACACGGGTTTGACTGGTTTTCACTGATTTCTTT
>JAYTMI010000341.1:0-5883 GCA_043728625.1 Saprospiraceae bacterium
GTGCAAAGACCATAAAAAAGGACAGAACAAGCCACGACTTGAAGGTAGAGCGACAAAAATTAGTCGGTAAAAAAGCGTTTTGTAGTGAATTTAGACCCATATCAACATCATTTTTGTTTAGTCATACAAAAGTCTATACTTTAAAAGCCGCTTCTTGATACTATTAAGCGATAATATGGTACTTTTATGAAAATTATTCTTTTTCCCGAATGTGTTATGGAATTAACCGAGGTAAAACATATAAAATTCTTTAAAATGGACATTTATCAAGAGATTACACCGCTTAAAGTACCCGATGTTTTTGTCATTTTAGATTCTTCTAATAATGGATTTGACTATCCTATTCACAATCACCCCGAATATGAGTTGAACCTTATAATCGGTATGTCTGGTACACGTATTGTTGGTGACTCTACCGAACGCTATACTGATTGCGATTTGGTATTGCTCGGACCTTATCTCTACCACAAATGGGACGGTGACATGGAACTACAAAACACTGGGCAGCCCTACCGTGTCATCACGATACAGTTCGCTATGGGTTTGTTGAGCGGTCCCTTTTTTCAGAAAGAACAACTCTATAAAATCCGAAAACTCATGGAGGATTCGAGTAAAGGGATTCGGTTTTATGGAAAAACCTTTGACGAAGCCATGCTTTTAATGATGAAGTTGACAGAAGACAAGGGGTTTTTAAATGTCATTGAATTTTTACAACTCCTCAACTTGCTTTCAGAATCACCCGAAGCCAGTTTTTTGTCGAGCGAAGGGTTTTCATCTAAAGTATTGAGTGCGCACAGTAACCGAATCCAGATGGCATATAGTTATATTTTAAAAAATTATGCTCAAACCGACCTAAAAATAGGTGACGTGGCGACTTTGGTTAATATGACGGATTCGGCATTCAGTCATTTTTTCCAAAAATATGCTTTCCGAAGTTTCACCCAATTCTTAGTAGATGTTCGGATTGGTCATGCGTGCAAATTGTTATTAGACACAGATGAAACGATTGGACAAGTTTGTTACGCATCTGGCTTCAATAATTTATCAAACTTCAACAGGCTTTTTAAAAAATATCGCAACTGCACACCCGTTGCATTCCGCCGCCGACACACCGAGAAAAATGCCTTTGATTGGACACACCAAGTCACGCCTTGGCAGTTTTTACCATCTAAAAACAAGATTCAAACACCTGTGAAGCCTAAATCTTATGCCACACGGCTGGTGCATGTGTAACTATAACTGCCTATTAAACTTATTATAAGTTTAAAACAACTTTATAATAAGTTATTAATAAGGTTTTTTAAAAGTCATTTTAAAGTTAATCTTGCATATCAAACATTAAATGTCTTGGCTGTGTACGCTCCAATATTGGCAATATCCTTTTTTTTGAGGCTGATGTCATAAAGCGATCGGTTAATATCTTTGGCTGGAAATTGGGCAATGATTTTCTCCGCTTGATCTTTGCGCAAGCGAAAGTCCGTCGTTAAGCGTTCAAAGAGTCGAGCCGTCGTCTCATCTTGCGGAGGTGGTGCAGCCACGGCTTTAGGGCGATTAAATTTGAATTCAATGTCTGTTATCCGTTTGCCTGTTTTTTTGAGCGTATATTCAAAAGCTAAATCAGTATGCTCGCTGATTTCCTTTTGGGCAACCTTTAACACATATTTTTCAAAAGCCGACCATTTTTCGTATTGTTCATTACCCGTTTTGGGGTCGTACAACTTGAGCCTTTCTTTAAATTCACGTACAGAAATCCGTAAAAGACCTGTTGAGCGAAATTGAGCAAGCATTTCGTAAAGGCGTTTAGAAAATTTTGAATCCAAGGACAAGACCATATTCAGTTCGAAAGTCGTAAAATTGTTTTTGAGTTCAAACAAATAGGGACGGATCTTGGCATCTAAACCAATCTCGATCATGCCATGACTATCGTATTCAGCAGAAGATATGGGGCGAATCTGCAAATAATTGCCATTTTCGCGGATAATAAACAACTCACGGTCGAGCAATCGGTTGGTCGCTTCTTTAAGTTCTTCATATTTGATTTTTTTGCGGGTACGCTCCATCAGTTCTTTGCCCGATATGCGATAATAGCGCGTCGGCGGGTCATTTTTATCTAATTGAGCCATGACCATGTACATAATATTCTTTTCCAACGCCGTCATCGAATAACGGGCTGTTGTAATAGCGTTGTCCTGAACAACTAACCTTTTTTCTTCTTGTGGTTGATTCATCTAACAAAATTACAATAAAGGATAGAACTACAAAACAAATTTATCCTTAGCGGAGGTATTTCTATCCCATTTGGAGGTATTTCTATCCTTCACCTCTATAAACAGTTGACAATCAATATCTTGTAGAGGCTAAAAACAAATAAAAAACTTCTTTTAAAAAGTGATTCACACAAAACTTTTAATTGTGTGGAATTTTTTTTAGAAAAGAATTTAATTGTTGAAAAATTTCCGTAAAGGATAGAAAATCCTCTTAATCATTTGTCTTTATTTAGAGCTGTTTTTTGCCTACCCTGAGTGGGTTTACCTAACTATTCACCCAACATTTCCTACAGCCCAATTATTGTAGGTTCTTTAACAACCGTTTGCTACCTAATACAATCGTAGAACAAAGGATAGAAAATCCTCTATGTCTGAATAGCTCACTTTACTCACTCCTTTTATGCTATTCAATGATGATGCTATTGCACTCAAGCAGTAAATTTTTCTAACAAATGTAAAAAATAAGTTCAAACGTTTTTCCTTTCATAAACCTCTTTTAACTTTGCGTTTAAAGTTGAAATAAATTTAAAAAAAAGTTTTATTAACTTTATTTTAAAGTTATTTCAAATTTATTTTAAAACTATATCAACTGTATTTTAAAGTTATTTCAACTGTATTTTAACTTTTTTTTAAATTTAGAAATCAACTAATTGTTATGATTTACACCATAGGGGGCATAAAAGGTGGCTCAGGTAAAACAACCCTTGCGACCAATCTGGCTGTGATGTTACATCTAAATGGGCGCGATGTCCTGTTTGTTGATGCCGATGATCAAGAAACAGCAACCGATTTTACACACTGGCGCAACAACAACTTACCAGAAGGTGCCGGTTATACAGCCATTCAGCTATCAAATAATGCTGTACGTACAGAGCTTTTGAAACTCAAAAGTAAATACGATGATATTGTTATTGACACCGGTGGACGAGATACCAGTAGTCAGCGTGCAGCCATGACCGTTTCTGATGTCTATATCGTGCCGTTCATTCCGCGTTCATTCGATATGTGGACGTTGGAAAAAGTCGTGCGCTTGATAGACGAGATGCGTGCCGCTAATCCTGACTTACGTGCTTATGCCGTTTTAAACAAGACGGATGCCCGGGGTTCAGACAATGTAGAAGCCAAAGAGTTTTTGGCTGAAACGGGCAGTATTATTTTAGTTGAAGCGACTTTGGGACATCGCAAGTCTTTTGCCAATGCTGCTTCTAAAGGGTTGAGTGTAGTGGAATTCAAACCGACAGATGAAAAAGCGAACAATGAAATAGCGATTCTTTATGATTTTTTAACAAGGGAAGTTAAATAGATTTGAGGAGTAAATTTTGACTTTAAGTTCAAAGTTACTTTATAATAACTTTATTCTAACTTTTAAATGAGTCTAAAATAACTTTATTAAAAAGTTATTTTAAGTTTACGAATAACGAATAACGAATAACGAATAACGAATAACGAATAACGAAATGGCACTTTCAAAAAAACCAATCAAAAGTAAACCCGAAGTTAGTGAGGATATCGTATCCGCATTGATTAACAAAGGCGGGAGTGTACCCAATGCGGTCGAAAGAACAACGAGTGAAAAGGCGCAGAAAAAAGTATTGAAAGGTGGGCAGGTGCCAGTGCAGTTGCGCCTTAGTCCCCAAATTTTAGATGTGATTGATGAATTGATTGCCGCAAGAATGATTCCTATTGCTCGACATTCGTGGTTTATGAACGCTATTGCCGAACAAATCAAACGCGAACAACAAGAAGGGTAGGCATAATTCACACCTCCATTTGCCTATTTCCAAATGGTTTGAGTTTAATACTGAGGGGGGTGAAAAATTTATCTATTATGAAATTAGATGCACATCAGCATTTTTGGCATTATGATCCAATCGTTTATGATTGGATTGATGACAGTATGAAAGTTATAGCTAAGGACTTTTTGCCGCCCGATTTAGCACTGTTGTTACAAAAAAACAGTATTGAAGGGTGTATTGCCGTTCAAGCGCGTCAATCGGAGGAAGAAACCGATTTTTTAATCGGATTAGCCGATAAAAACCCGTTTATCAAGGGGGTAGTGGGTTGGGTTGACTTGCGCAATGAAAATATTGAAGAAAGGCTGAATCACTATGCACAGTTCAAGGTCGTGAAAGGTTTTCGTCACGTTTTACAAGGTGAATCAGACTTGAATTTCATGCTTCAACCAGCATTTTTAAGAGGCATAGCAGCCTTAAAAAAGCACAATTTTGTCTATGATATACTCATTTTTCCTAAGCAATTGCCTAATACTTGCAAGTTGGTGCAGCTTTTTCCAGAACAGACTTTTGTACTCGACCACATTGCGAAGCCTGATATTAAAAACGGCGATACGGCAACATGGGAAAAAGACATCAAAGACCTTGCAGCTTACCAAAATGTCTATTGCAAAATTTCGGGTATGGTGACAGAAGCGGATTGGTCAAAACCTAAACCAGAGGCTTTTAGAAAATACATTCATCATGTTTTAGATAGTTTTGGTACGGGAAGGGTTATGTTTGGCAGTGATTGGCCCGTTTGTCAAGTGGCAGCGTCCTACGATAGGGTAGTGGAGATAGTCGAACAAAATACACGCCATTTGTCGGAGGCAGAAAAAGAAATGTTGTGGGGAAAGACGTGTGCGCAAGTATATAACGTGTGATGTGGTTGAAAATCAAGCAGTTTATAAATAAACAATTTTTATCAAACAACTAAAATCTATATGCAATTCAAGGAATTAGAGACGATTAAAGCTCTTTTCAGAGAAAAACACAAGGCAGAACCCCTTATTGTGCGCTCACCTGGACGTATCAACCTCATTGGAGAACACACCGATTATAACGAAGGATATGTGCTACCTGCCGCGATTGACAAAGCTGCTTATATCGCTATTTCGTTGCGTGATGACGATGAAATACATCTGATGGCTTATGATTTGAAAGAGACATTTTCGACGCAGGTTTCAGATCTTAAACCGATTGGTGATGTGAGTTGGCCCAATTTTATTTTGGGGGCAGCAGCGCAATTTGCAGAAAAAGGCATTAAAATCAAAGGTTTTAATGCTATTTTGGCAAGTGATGTGCCGATTGGTGCGGGACTTTCTTCATCCGCAGCGATTGAATGTGCAACGACTTTTGCTTTAGATGAGCTGTTACAAACAGGTTTGACTCGGTTGACGATGGTTCAAATGTCGCAAAAAGCGGAACATGAATATGCGGGTGTTAAATGCGGTATTATGGATCAATTTGCCAGTATGTTTGGCAAAAAGAACCACGTTTTGCGCCTCGACTGTCGCTCTTTGGGGTATGAATATTTTCCTTTGAAAATGGACGGACTTAAAATTGTTTTGCTTGATACCAATGTAAAACACTCGTTGGCATCGTCTGAATACAATGTTCGCCGCGAACAATGTGAGGAAGGAGTGACGTTGATTCAAAAAAAGCACCCCTCAGTAAAAAGCCTTCGAGATGCGGATATGAACATGGTTGACGACTGTATTGACCCCACTACGCTTGTATATAATAGGTGTAAATACATTGTAGAAGAAAAACAACGCTTGCTTGATGGCTGCGTGGCACTTGAAAAAGGCGACATTCCAACGTTTGGCAAAAAGATGTTCGCA
>JAYTMI010000342.1:0-3881 GCA_043728625.1 Saprospiraceae bacterium
GATTGACTCTTGTGTATCATAAGCCGGTTTTGCATCGCCTTTCAAAGCACCTGAATAAGGTAAATCACCAAATTCATCCGTTAGATACATATAGTTGTAGGCTTTAAGAATGCGTGCGAGGGCAATTTGATTGTTGTTTGAACCATTCACACTCACCTTATCTTTAGTGGCAACATCGGTATTGTTAATAATAATGTTTTGTAAATCGTACAAATCACCTGCATAGTTGCCACCAAAACCAAATTGTGGTGTGGCATAAAGAGAGGCTTCTGTATATTGTGTTTCAGAATAATATTGGCAAAAAAGCCCACCCCTAACGAATGTTGCTGCTCCACCCATATTAGAAATCGCATTGGTCAACAACGCCGAAGTGACAGGCACGGTAGTTGAATTTGGATTCACATTGATATCGCCGAAATCAGACGGTTCACAACCGCTGCCCATCAACAGAGTGCCTGTTAATATGATTGATAGAAATTTATTGAATATCTTTTTCATTTTTAATTATCATTTTTATTTGAAATTTTTTTTTTTAGAATACAACCTTTACGTTAAATCCGAAAGAACGAGTACCTGGGAATTGGCTATTCTCACCAAATATGCCTGATATTTCAGATGGGTCGAAGTCTCTGTTTTTAGCATAAATCAATAGCGGATTGCGTCCAATCAAAGATACATTAATGGCTTGAACGTATTTGCCAATGCCTAATTTACCAACTGGTAGATTGTAACCAATGCTTAATTCACGCAATTTGATAAAGTCCAAATCATAAACATGTTCTTCTGCAATACGACTGCCTCTGAACTGGTGGTAATAAGTTTGTGCATCAACATATGTTGTTAATGACTTACCGTCAACTGTAACACCGTCAACGCGAACACCACCACCGTCAGCAACTGGCTCACGTACTGGCACACCTTTGTCATTCAAACCAGCTGTTCTTTCCAAAAGACCTGAGAATGAACCCCAGTGGTCAGACAGAGAAAAATACTTACCACCTTTTGAGAAGTCAATATTGATATTGGCTGTAAAGTTTTTATACATAAATGTATTTAAGAAACCACCAGTGAACTGTGGTAAAATGCTACCAAAATAGGTATCAGCTTGCTGAATATACAAACCGTCAGCAGCCACCATTTTAGTACCATTTGCATCCCGTTTGAAACCACCACCCCGTAGTTGTCCCCATTCGGCGCCTACTTGATGAACAACTGCAGCACCCGAACTGGTAGAGAAAGTACCAGCTCCGCCATCAACAAGAATAGCATCCACGCCTTCAGCCAACTCTATTATTTTTGATTTGTTTTTAGCAAAGTTCAAAGTCATATCCCAATTGAAATCCTTTGTTTTAACAGGAGTCGCATTCAATTGTAGCTCAACACCACTCCGGTCAATACGACCTGCATTGATCAACTTTGATGTAAAACCAGATGCTCCTGTAACTGGAACGCTCAATATCTCATCAATTTTTTTCTCATTATAATAAGTAAAACCCAAACCGATACGGTTTTTGAAGAAACGCAAGTCAATACCCGCCTCAGAAGACGCCGACAATGCGGGTCTTAAATTAGGGTCAACCAATCCATTAGGTGTTGACATCAAACCGTTGCCATTCCATTTATTCTGACCCAAACCATAATTTAAGCCAAGACTATATGCACCAACATCTGAACCCACTTTGGCATAACTGGCGCGTAACTTACCATAAGAAAGGGCTGGAAAATTCAATAAATCATTGAAAACAAAACTCATACCTACTGAAGGGTAGAAATAAGAGTTCTTACCCGCTGGCAAAGCCGAACTCCAGTCATTACGAGCAGACCATTCTAAATACAACATCTCTTTGAAACCAAAAGAACCACGGGCATACGCACTGCGTACTTCTTTGCGGGTTCTAAATTGCGAAATATTCGCTTGTGTTACAGAGTTGGGCAAGGAGAATAAATCTGGTACGACAAGTCCGTCAATAGTACTACCAGAAAAGCCTCTACCCACATTCTGACGCACATTTGTCCCCGCATTGATATCTACACTCAACCAATCCATAAATCGATCTGTGTACGTTGCCAAAAGTTCATAGTTTGTTTCATTCGGTTTGTAAACACCATTTATAAAATCTCCGTAGAAGTCACCAGTGGCATACGATGCTCTTGTACCGGTTTGGGTTGCACTATTTTCTACTATTGCTGGTATAGTATTCTCAAAACTTAGGTTTGTTTGGTCTAAGCGCATGAAACCAGCAATTTTGAATTTTTCATTCAACTTATAAGTGACATTCACATCACCGAATAAACGGCGGCGATTGCCTTGGTTATTGATTTCATCAAAATAAGTGTAGAAATTATACCAATAGTTGCCACCATAAAAATCAAGTGGGCTGTTAAGGTAAGCACCTGGGTTATTGTGATTCCAGCTCGCAAGAATACCACCTGGCGTTCTCAAATTGCGATATTCCTTAACCTTGTCCATATCAACATTCCGATGAAACCACGAGTTGAACGAACCAGAAGACTGATTAGCATATCCATCGTTAAATTCACCGTTGATTTTTGATGAAATGTAGTTGAGGTTTGTACCTATTGAAAAGTGCTTGCTCAAATCAAAATTCATATTAGCCGCTACGATGTATTTGTCTAATGAAGAATTTGGCATCAAGCCTTTCGCATGTTGATTTGTCAAAGAAACACGGACAGAGTAATTTTCACCGCCTTTGCTAAAATTGACATTCGTATTTGTTGACTGACCTGTTTCGTAGAAATCACGAATATTATTCGGTTGTGGTAACAGTTTTTCAGTCTTTCCAAATGCTTCAGTACCATCATACCAAGCATACCAAGGAAGATATTCTTGTCCGACCATACGCGGTCCCCAACTTGCGTCATCTGAATAATCATGGTAAAACTTGCCGTCTAAAGTTTTCCAAGCATCAGGAAGCCCTGGTTCCCAGTTAAATTTAATCAAATCTGCTGATGCACCACCCGCATAGCTGTTTTGGTATTTAGGCATGATATAAACTTTGTCCCAGTTTGTGCTTTGATTTACACTTAAACCAATGCCTTTTCCTTTGGTGCCTCTTTTAGTCGTGATGATGATAACACCTGCATCACCCCTCTGACCATAAATGGCTGTTGCATTAGGTCCTTTTAATACAGAGACAGACTCAACGTCGTCCATACTGACTTCACTTGATACGACGGGCGTACCATCCACAACATACAAAGGTTGTTTATCAGACAATGAACCCGCGCCACGGATACGAATAGTTGCATCACGGTCAAAAGCCATACTTGATTGGCTCCGAACTTGAACACCCGATACTTTACCAGCAATCGCATTATTCAAGCTGGTTTGGCGAATCGTGTTAAGCTGTTCTTCTTTGACTGTTTGCATTGAATACGATACAGATTTTTCTGACCGTTTAATACCCAATGCCCCGACGACGAAAACCTCTAACATTTCCCCAGACGGAGCCACTTTGACATCAAAAACACTCAAATTGCCAATAGCAATCTCTTGGGTTTTATAACCAACAGAAGTAATGGACAATGTTTGAGCATCTTTAGGAATGTCGAGCGAGAATTTGCCATCAACATCCACGATAGTTCCTGTCGTCGTACCTTTAACGATGACGCTTGCACCTATAAGTGGCTCGCCTTGAGGGTCAAGCACTGTGCCTGTAATCGTTCTTTGTGCTGCCACAAAACCGACAAACCCAATAAGCGCAATTAGGGTAAAAAGAACTTTTTTCATACGAAATTTTGATTTTAAGGTGAAGAAATTTAAAAAAAATGATTGGTCAAAACCAATATCTTAGAGTCTGAATGCACAGCGCATCAGAGCCTTTTTCCTAAAATATAAATCAGCTGTGAGTATCTTATTA
>JAYTMI010000343.1:0-2000 GCA_043728625.1 Saprospiraceae bacterium
GTGGGAGAGTAGGTCGCTGCCAACTTAATACTAATCGAGCCTCGTTCCATTCATTTGGTTCGAGGCTTCTTTGTTTCTATGCCTCATCTCTCCTACCCCTCAGTAGTTTCCAACAAAAAAAGCTAAGAAGAATGTGTATTGCAAGTATAAATGTCTTTACAACACATTCATAGCAGCCACAAAAGCGTCTCTTCGCCGCCTCGCAACAGGTATTTTCTCGCCATTTTCCAAAATCACAAAATCGCCTTCTGGTAATTTCATCAATTTCCGCACTGCGGACATCCGAATGATATACGATTGATGTATTCTAAAAAACAAATCAGTCGTGTATTGGGCAATACCTTCATTGCTTGTTAAGTAATCAAAATTTCCAATATGAGAAGAAACGACAATCTTTTCGCCACCTATAGTCCGAATTGTTGTATAGTTTCCAGCCGATTCGAGGTGTAGAATATCTGCTATCGGCAGGAAATGAACGCCTTGTGTGGTATGTAAAACCAATTTTTCTATCCTACGCGTCTGAGCAGTAAGGAGTAATTCTTTAATTTGCAGGTGAAAATCTGTTGTTACTTGACTTTTTTTGATTCTGCCAACGGCTTTTTTAAGCTCCTCTTGTCCAATGGGTTTTAACAAATAGTCAATCGCATTGTAGTGAAAGGCTTTTAAGGCAAATGCATCAAAAGCGGTCGCAAAAACAAGTGCATACTGAGGGGGGGGTAAAGCAGATAAAACTTCAAATCCCGAACCGTCTTTAAGGTCTATATCTAAGAAAACGGCATCAGGTTGCATGTTTTTGAGTAAATCAATAGCTGTTTTTTTGCTATGCGCTTCACCGATGATGCGAGAATCTGGTACGAGTTCTGTCAGCATTTCACGGAGTAAGAGACGGGCATCGTATTCATCATCAATAATACAAATGTTGAGCATAAATTTTTGTTTTTAATTTGTTAAATATCGTTTTCGTAAATTTTTGTTGTCGCAAGATGGATTTATTAAAATTATAGCATACGGATTTTAAGCCGAACTGAAGTGCCTAACATTTGGTCGTTGTCTCCTAAAATAGGTTCAATCAATAAATCATCTGATGCATTTTGTCCATTGTGTAAAGCTAATCTTTGTCGAGAAAGACCTATACCTACACCTGTTTTTCCTCGTTTTAGCCTCCCCTCAGTCCCAAAAGAATCGTGATTCGAAATGTCTTTTCCATTTTGAGTACCGTTTTGAGCGTTTAAAACCGAGTTTAAGAGTGATTTGGGGTCAAACCCTCTCCCATTGTCTTGAATTTCAATATTTAAAAAGGTATTTTCGGCAGTAAAGTGAATTGCTAATTTAGCCGCTTGTTCCAATGAATCAAATCCATGTTTCAAGGCATTTTCGACAAAGGGTTGAATGAGCATCGCGGGAATTTCTGTACTGAAACTATCAACAGACTCATCTACTATAATCGTAAAATCTAATTCTTCTTTGAAACGCAATTTTTCCAAAGCCAAATAATTGGTCAAGGCTTCTACTTCTTCGTCTATTGTCACTTTGCCGCGTCGTGTGGATTCCAAAGTGAAACGAACCATTTTAGCGAAGCGGCTTAAATATGTCATGGCTTCATTTTTTTCACCACGCTGAATGAGTAACTGTATGGAATTCAAACAATTAAATATAAAATGCGGATTCATTTGCGTTGCCAAAGCAGAACGCTCTAAGTCGTTGATTTGTAACGCAATATCATATTCTTTTTTAATATTTTTTATGCGTTTTTTATAAAACAAAAAACCAGTTACCAAAACCGCAAGTGCCAATGAACTCCGAAACCACCAAGTCTCAAACCAAAACGGCAGAACTGTAAAATGCAATTTTAATGAATCACTCCATATCCCATTTTCATTTTGTGCTTGCACTTCAAAAAAATAATTGCCTTGAAATATAGATGAATATTGAATATTCCTGTTGAAAGTAAATCGCCATTCATCCGTTGAGTCCAATCTATAACGGTAGGGGATTTTACT
>JAYTMI010000344.1:0-4035 GCA_043728625.1 Saprospiraceae bacterium
TAAGTGCTTGTGAAACAGGCATCGGCGAATTGAAACGGGGCGAAGGTATTGTCAGTTTGTCGCGTGCTTTTACTTATGCAGGTGCCAAAAGCATGGTGACAACCTTGTGGAGTGTCAATGACAAAAGTACAATGCAAGTGATGGAAGGCTTTTACCGGCAACTCAAAGAAGGTAAAACAAAAGACTATGCCTTGTGGAAAGCAAAACAGGACTATTTGAAGAAAGCCAAAGATGAGATGGCGCATCCGTTCTTTTGGTCAGCGTTTATTCCGATTGGCGATATGTCTGTATTGAAAAAATGACCCCTCAGTATGTCAGAGAGAAAAAACAAAACTCTTTGCTATTTGGATAAACTAAAAAGAGAAAAAATAAAACTCTTTGCTGTTTGGATAAACTAAAAATAGAAAAAATAAAACTCTTTGCTGTTTGGATAAATTAAAAAGAGAAAAAATAAAACTCTTTGCCGTTTGGATTTTTTTCAAAACTGACCCCTCAGTATAAAACCTAAAAATCGCTGTTTGAGATTCATTCTTAAACAGCGATTTTTTTTTCAAAAAAAGTACCCAATAACAGTCACCTTTTAAAAACAATAAGCACAAATAGATAGAAACCAAAAGAAAAGGAGCAACCCGAAAATCCTTAAAAGAGTAGGGCGCGGAAGCCGAAAAGCGCAAAGAGTAGGCAATTTCATTTTCCAAATTATTATTGCAATGAAAAATCAATTATTCATCTTATGCGTACTGTTTTCTTTGACGATTAAAGCACAAGACAAAGCTAAGAATGGAGAAGAGAATAAACCCCTCAGTATCACTGAATTTTCGATTCCAAGTTCACCCGCTTTTGATTTATTAGGGTATAATCCAGCACAAGTGACAAAACCCAGCACGATTCGTGAAGTTAAAGTAGATTGGTCGCTCAGAACATGGGGCGGAAAACCCAATATTGCTGTAGAAGTTCAACCTATTTGGGAGCTTTTTTATAACAGAGCAGATTTGCGTCCTTATCAACGGGCGAACAAAGTGATGCGGATGCTTTCAACACTGGATATTTCGGCGGGTACAGTTGACGAACCAGACAAGGACAAAGCTAAAATTGGACTCCAACGGGGTGCCATTGCTGCAAAGCTAAATCTATATAGAGCCAAAGACCCTTTGTGCGATGTTAGATTATACGCAGGCATTGACACGAGCTATCGCCGCATTCAGTTGGAAAGAATGGCGTTGATAAATGAAGCCACTTTTTTTTATAAGCGAGCCAAAAATGACAGTTTGCGCTTTCATTTTGAAAGCCAAAAAGATTCTCTTGAAGGGGAATATGATAAAGCCGCAACGGCTCACAAAGAGGCAATCCAAACAATTTCTCAAAAATACATGAAGGACAATTGGAATGCTTCTCATATAGATATGGCGTACGGAAAAGTATTTAATTATGAGTATCGTGGTAATTGGGACAGCGTTAGATTACAAGGTTTTGGAGATGCAGTTTGGTTAAATGCCAGTTTGGGCATTGGTAAAAGAGCGTTAATAACAGGACTTGTCCGATTTACTTCGCAAAACAAAAGAGATACTATCAAAATGGGCGGAGAACAAAAAATTAAGATGCCCATTATTGCCACAAGTAGTGTTATGACGTATGGTTTAAATATCCGCTATGGTTCATCTAAATTCAATTTATTTGCTGAATGTGTCTATTCAAAAGGTAATACCGATGCGGCAATTACAGACATACGCTCAAATTTGAATCAAGTGGCTTTTTACAGTATTTCGTATGGTGGTGATTGGCGTATTAATCGCAATATCATGCTCAGTTTTGGCGTACGGACGGATTACCGTGAAGATTTTAGATTCAAAAACCTGTTGCCTACGGCGAGTATTGTCTGTATGATGCGTTGATTGTCAAAGAATTATAGCGAAAATACTGAGGGGGGCATTTTATTAGTTGTATCAGTTTTAAATTTTTGTAACTTATTGATTTACAACGTTGCAAAAATTCAAAATCTTCGCATTAAATCTTATAAAATAAACCGAACATCCATAAATAAAGACCTCCCTCATAAAACTTAATATTTTTGTATGATTGACATGTTCAATAGAAAACAATATCTTTGTACAATAAAATAATAGCCATTATGAAAACATTGACTCAAAAAGCATTTATACGATGGACGGCTTACCCATGAATTCTATTCATTTCATTTTAATGTTATAAGGCTATATTGTTAAGCCTTTTTATTTGAAAGTTATAGGCAATTTTAGAAATCACTCATTACACTCTGCTCAATTTTATTAAACATACCATTCAGCATTGAATAGTGGGTTATCCTTTTTCGTATTGATAAACTGTATTGAACGATGAAAAAAATAAAATCACTTACCCTCATTTTGGCAATTGCTGTAAGCTGTTTAACATCCTTATTGGCGCAAGAAGAAAACTGGGCTTCTTATTTTCAATCCATTCCGACAAAAGGCTATGAAGGCTTGCCTTTCCGAATGACAGCATCGGTACGGGCAGAAATTATATACAGCAACGCTGCAGCACGACTTTGGGTAAGAATTGAAAAAGAGTACAGTATGGCTTTTTTTGAAAATATGCTCGACAAGCCTATCCGCAGCAAAGCTTGGAAAACCTACGCGATTGAAGGAAAAGTTGATAAAAAAGCCGTTGAATTTCGATTTGGTGTCTTGTGTATGCTGAATGGTCAATTTTATTACGATGATTTCAAGGTGGAAGTAGAAACCCAAAAAGGTATTTGGACAACAATTTACAAACAAGGTTTTGAAGGCGATGCTGAAGCCTGGACTCAAAATACAAAGCTGAGAAAGACGGGGGAGAACCCTTTTTTCACTGCCACTATTGGTAAAGAAAATGCTGTGGAAGGCAAACAATGCTTGGTCATTGAAAGTAAAAACCCATTTTCTACAAAAAATTAAATTGTCCCCCCCTCAGTATTTACCTCTCTTTACGCCTAAAACTCAAGTATCTTTATTTATTAAATTTTTAAAATAAAATCATTCTGAAAACAAAACAAACCGCCTTCACTATTTTTTCCTGCTTTGCCGATAATAATCTTTCCTAAAATTGTATAAACCATTAGGATTTAATTTTGATAAAACCATATTTTTTCATTTCTAAAAAACTCAATGATGACGACCTATCTCCTAAAACTTCCTTTTTGTTTCCTATTTTGTTTTTCTTTTTTCGTGGCGAACGCTCAAAAACATGAGGTTGCTTTGCCAAAAAAAACACAGATAAACCTCCAAAGTCCACAGGGTTTGATATCTGATAAAAGAGAAAAACGCTTAGCGGCTTGGCATAAAAGCCCCTACCTCAATGTCCCACTTGAAAAAGCCACTGTTAGCGACTTAACGCTTGCTTTTAAAGATTGGCGAGCAGCTAATCCAGAGAAATGGAACAGAAAACAGCGGCAAAAAACGGACAAACACTTAGTATTTCTGATATATATGGTCGAACTCTCTATAACAAATCAGATTTTCAAGGCAGAACCACGGTGGATATATCACAATATGCCATAGGTATTTATACAGTGCAGTTGACATCGGGCAAAGAGAAATTGGTGAAAAAATTTACAGTCAACAAGTAATTATACCCCCTCAGTATTTGTCTCCTTTTCTCTGTTTCGAGACCGATACGAAGCCCTTAAAGTGACCAAATTCTTAAGAGTTTTTTTATACTTAGATTTGAGTATCCTGTCCGATAATCGGACAGGATTTTTTATGACATTTAAAAAGGGCAATTGTTTTAAACAAAACAATTGCCCTTTTTAAATGTCATAAAACCTTGATTATCATCTTTTTAAAAGGCTTTCATACGTTTGAATCCAGTCATTAACCGATATTTTACACACCAATTCACCAATCACATTATAAGGAATTTGTTCTGGTTTTTTAAACCGAATACACGATTTACCCATATCCAATTTGGCTTTGGATTGTGCAGCAAATTCATTTACAAACCAATCCAAGAGCTTTTTATCACTATAAATACCCATGTGATACAACGCCACAAAGTTTTTTT
>JAYTMI010000345.1:0-5701 GCA_043728625.1 Saprospiraceae bacterium
TACAGCCAATTCTATTTTGAATTGCTTCTCTGACATACCGCGTTCTTTGATAAACTCATCTGAAAATATAACCATTGCTTTATTTTTTTAGCAAATATAAATAAAACGATTCAAAAAACAAACCTCACCTCTTTTTGACCAAAATCACCCACTACACTGACCACGCTCATCTACCACCCCACGCATCCTTCCGAAATTTGTGTCATAAAACAGTAAATGCTGATGAAAATCATGTTCTTCTTAATCGTTTTGAGCCTTCTCGTGGCTGTTGGTTTCCTAATCGCATTCGTTTGGGCAACGCGGTCAGGGCAATTTGACGATGATTATACCCCCTCAGTAAGAATGCTTTTTGATAATGAAAAACCTATAAAAAAATGAGTGAAATCGGACACTTAGAACACGGCGAAAAGCGCGAACGTGTTTTAGAAACGAGTAGAATCGAACAGTTTCAGTACGACAATAGGCTCGTACGCGCCTTTGCTACGGCAACGGCTATTTGGGGCATCGTTGGGATGCTTGTTGGTTTGCTTTTAGCCTTACAGTTGGTTTTCCCGATACTGAATTTCGGTTTGCCACAAACGACTTTTGGGCGTTTACGCCCTTTGCACACCAACGCAGTAATTTTCGCATTTGTCGGAAATGGTATTTTTATGGGCGTTTATTATTCCATGCAACGCCTTTTGAAAACATCTGTTTTCTCAATGCGCTGGGGTTGGGCGCATTTTTGGGGTTGGCAATTGATTATCCTTTTGGCTGCCTTGACATTGCCGAGTGGCATCACTTCTTCTTACGAATATGCAGAGTTGGAGTGGCCTATTGACATCTTAATTGCGCTTATTTGGGTCGCTTTTGGGGTCAATATATTTGGTATGATTATCAAACGCAGGGAGTCACATCTTTACGTGGCTATTTGGTTTTACATCGCTACTTGGGTGACAGTCACGATGTTACACATTATTAATAACCTTGAAATTCCTGTTTCATTAACAAAAAGTTATCCTGTTTTTGCAGGTGTTCAAGGGGCTTTGGTGCAATGGTGGTATGGTCACAATGCCGTGGCATTTTTCTTAACAACACCGTATTTGGGCTTGATGTATTACTTTTTGCCGAAGGCAGCTAATCGCCCTGTTTATTCCTATAAACTCTCGATTATCCACTTTTGGGCTTTGATTTTCCTCTATATCTGGGCGGGACCACACCATTTGCTCTATACGTCTTTGCCTGATTGGGCGCAGTCGTTGGGTATGGTGTTCTCGATTATGCTCATCGCACCGTCTTGGGGTGGCATGCTCAATGGCTTGTTGACACTGAGGGGGGCTTGGGACAGAGTTCGTGAAAGTGTCGTGTTGAAATTCATGGTCGTAGCCGTCACTGCTTACGGTATGGCAACGTTTGAAGGACCGCTTTTGTCCATCAAATCGGTCAATGCCATCAGTCATTATACCGACTGGACTGTGGCACACGTACACGTTGGCGCATTAGGTTGGAACGGTTTTTTGACTTTTGGTGTGCTTTATTGGATAATTCCAAGGGTGTATCAAACCAAATTGTATTCCGATAAACTCGCCAATATTCACTTTTGGATTGGCACAATGGGCATCATGTTCTACGCTATTCCGATGTATTGGGCGGGTTGGACGCAAGCGATGATGTGGAAAGAATTTACGCCTGAAGGCTTTTTGAAATACGGTAATTTCCTTGAAACAGTCACGCAGTTGATTCCGATGTATGCGATGCGTTCGTTCGGCGGTTTTTTGTTCTTGACGGGTACGTGTATCATGGGTTACAACCTTTGGAAAACGGCAAAACAAGGTGATTTTATGGCAACTGAAGATGCCGAAGCACCTGCCCTCGAAAAGAAACCCGTCGCTAACGCAGGTGCACATTGGCACCGTTGGATTGAGGGTCGTGCCGGTTGGTTGACATTTGGGTCACTTGGCATGGTCGCTGTGGGTGGTTTAATCGAAATCATTCCGATGTTGGCTATTCAAGACAATGTACCTCGCATTTTGTCTGTTAAACCATATACACCACTTGAATTGCAAGGTCGTGACATCTATATTCGTGAAGGTTGCGTCGGTTGTCATTCTCAAATGATACGCCCGTTCCGCGACGAAACAGAGCGTTATGGCGAGTATTCAAAGTCTGGGGAGTACATCTATGACCGTCCTTTCTTGTGGGGTTCAAAACGAACAGGTCCAGATTTGCACCGTGAAGGCGGCAAATATCCCAACTCGTGGCATTACAACCACATGATGGATCCGACAACGATGTCGCCAGGCTCAATCATGCCAACTTATCCGTGGTTGTTGAGAAATAAGCTTGATACAAGCACAATGGCAGCCAAAATCCGTGTTTTACAGACTCTCGGTACACCTTATCCAAAAGGTTTTGACAAAGAAGCCAACGGCGTTTTGCGTGAACAGGCTTTGACGATTGCCAAAGACTTGAACGCAGCGGGTGTCAAAGACAAAGACCTCGACAAGCGCGAGATTGTCGCTGTTATCGCTTATTTGCAACGATTGGGCACAGATATTAAGGCGAAAGAGTAGGTTGAATTGATTAATGTTGATTGATTATTGTCTATTCAATAATCAATCAACATTAATCAATTCTATCCCCCCTCAGTATTCATCATTCATATTTCATCATTCATCAATGCAAAAGCCATGTTTAAATATATTTTTAGAACCCAAGAGGGTAGAGACTTATTAGCCGCCATTCCATTGGTTTTATTTTTTACGGTCTTCATCGGTGCCGTTATTTGGTTGTTTGTCATCAACAAAAAACAGGCAGAAGAGATGGCTAATATACCATTGGATGATGGCACCAAGGAGGCGTAATTACGAGGTAGATAATTTACGTTCGGAGAACTTTCAAAGTTCCCCGAACATAGTCTCCGAGCTAACCACCCCCCCTCAGTATTTTGACCAATAAAATCTTTGACATTGTTTAACACATATTTCTTACAGAACTAATTATTTGTCCTATGTGGGTATGTGTTAAAATGAATTAAATAAATGAAAATCAACGATTTATGAAAAATAGAATGCAACATATTATTGCTGCAATCCTGATGGCAATGTCAGCCACAGCAGCGATGGCAGCCGAAACAGAGGCTGCCAAACCCGCCAATCCAGAGGAGTTGAGCCACTTAATGCAATGGCTTTTTCTCGGTGTTATTGGGCTTATGGTCACAGTTGTTGGCGTCGTCGTCATGCGGACGATGAAGATGTATCAAGACTTGCTGACAGCAGCTATTGCCAAAGAACAAGGGCGTGAAATCGCTGTTGTCGTCAAAAAAACCGCCAGCCGCGAATCATGGTTGGACAAATTGTGGTTCCAACTCTTTGGTACAGGTGCCATTGCCGTTGAACGCGAGACGGACATTATGATTGAGCATCCGCACGATGGTATATATGAACTCGACAACCGCTTACCGCCATGGTGGGTGTCGATGTTTTACATCACCATCGTCTTCGCATTTGGTTATATGATTTATTACCACTATCTCTATCCAGAGAAAAACCAGTTGGCAGAATATAAAGAATCGGTCAAAAAAGCAGATGTTTTGAAAGCTGAAATCGCTGAACGTCAAGCCAATTTGGTTAACGAAAACAGTGTGGTGGCACTCACCGATGCAGCTTCGTTAGACGTTGGTAAAGGTATTTTTATCGGTAAATGTGCTGCTTGTCATGGTCAAAAAGGCGAAGGAGGCATTGGACCAAACATGACGGATGATTATTGGCTACATGGTGGCAATATCAAAAAGATTTTTACAACCATCAAACATGGTGTGCCAGACAAGGGGATGATTGCATGGGAAGCGCAAATGTCACCGAGTGAAATTCAGAGCGTTGCCAGTTACATCTTGACATTGAAAGGCACCAATCCACCGAATCCAAAAGCACCGCAAGGGGAAAAATATTCACCTGAAACGGGTGCGGCAGGCGATTCGACTTCCGTTAAAAAATAAGATTCTAACTTGACGCAAGTTGCAGAACTTGCGTCAAGTTGTATATCAGAAAAAAATCAAAAATAACGCAACATGTACGAAGAATTTGAACACGATACCGAAGCCTACCGCGACAGTGTCTCCACAATCGGGAAGGACGGAAGCCGTATTTGGCTCTATCCTAAAAAGCCCAAAGGTCGTTTTTACAATGCGCGTACATGGGTGAGCGTCGTCTTTTTAGCGTTTTTTCTGACCATGCCTTTCATTACGTATCAAGGCGAACCGATATTGTTATTCAACGTTTTAGAGCGAAAATTCATCATTTTTGGCTTATTGTTTATGCCACAAGACTTCTATTTGTTTGTCTTGGCGATGCTGACTTTCCTTGTGTTCATTGTACTGTTTACCGTAGTGTTTGGACGATTGTTTTGTGGCTGGGTCTGCCCTCAAACTGTTTTTATGGAAATGATTTTCCGAAAAATCGAGTATTGGATTGAAGGCGATGGCAACGCACAACGCCGTCTCGATGCCGCACCTTGGTCGCCCGAAAAAATGCGAAAGAAATTATTGAAGCATACCATTTTTTTTCTCATCGCTGTCGTCGCAGCCAATTTCTTTTTGGCATACATCATCGGGATGAAAGCCGTTTTGCAGATTGTCACCGAACCCCTCAGTAAAAACCTCTTTGGTTTTGGCTCAATGATAGGCTTTTCAGTCATTTTTTACGGTGTTTTTGCCCGTTTACGCGAACAAGTGTGCACCACCATTTGCCCTTACGGAAGGCTTCAAAGTGTCTTACTTGTTCCAGAAAGCATCGTCGTTGCTTACGATTTCGTACGAGGTGAACCACGTGGTAAGATTAAAAAACAAAAAGAACCCCTTAGAAAAGAACCTTGTAAAAACGGCTGTCCTGACTGTGAAGACTGTGCGGCTGCAAACAATATTCTAAAAAATATTCAAGACAGCGTCACACAGATTGAACCGTCAAAACCAAAGCCTTTGGGTGACTGTATTGACTGCAATCTCTGTGTTCAGGTGTGTCCAACTGGTATCGACATCCGCAACGGAACGCAGTTGGAATGCACCAATTGCACCGCTTGTATGGATGCTTGCGACGAAGTGATGGTCAAAGTTCATCGCCCAAAAGGTCTTATTCGCTACGACTCTTTGACGGGCATTAAAGCTGGGAAACGGCAGATTTGGACACCACGTGTGGCAGCATATTCGGTTGTTTTAAGCCTCCATTTAGTCTTGGATGTTTTTCTGATAACTGGTCGTACTGATATTGAAATGCTCATCTTACGTAGTCCAGGACAGATGTATCAAGAGGTTGACAGTCAACACATTAGCAATCTTTATACATTTCAAATTATCAATAAAACACACGTAGAGTTGCCGCTTGACATCAAAGTAAAAGACAATGAAGGTACAATAAAATTTGTCGGTAACGTCACGACCCCCTCAGTATCTGCGGGCAAAATGACGGAAGGAACATTCTTTATCGTTATGGAAAAAACCAAATTGACGGGGCTGAAAACCATATTATATATTGAAGTTTATGCAAACGGCAAACTCATGGATAAGGTCAAAACAAGCTTTGTTGGACCGATGAATTAGAGTATATATATACAGATTTACTAAATTTTTAAAATTTAGTAAATCTGTATAAACATAACTATAAAACAATGCAACAATGAAATTCAACTGGGGAAAGGGCATCGCCCTCGTTTATACTCTCTTTGCGCT
>JAYTMI010000346.1:0-1673 GCA_043728625.1 Saprospiraceae bacterium
GCACTAATTTCAACATTAATACTCCAAACTTCATTTAAGGCAATTTTAAAACCACCGCCATATGCCAATGCCATTTGAGTCGTATAGTATTCTTCTCCTCTGAACTGCCCCTCAGTACCCAATGGGCGCAAATCGTACCAAGTGCCGTTATGCTGTCCTTGTGGGTTGAAATGATAGACGCTCAAACCACCCAACAAATAGGGCGAAAACCATTCTGCCTTATCAAAATAGTTATAAGGTAAAAAGTTGAACTCAAACTGCCCTGTTCCGTCCACGAGCACCGAGCGGAAATTAAGGTTTCGCCGTTGCTCAAAAACATTGCTCGAATTTTTGTCATCTGCACTGATATTACCATAGTTTCCAGACATTTTAAGACATAGACGGTCATTGAAATTGAACCTAAATACGGCTCCGCCTGCAAACCCTGGGCGTTTTAGGTCAAAATTGGTATTCAAATCACCAAAATAATGCGATATACCTGCCCAACCACCAATTTCCCAACCGCGTTGGGCATGAGTAGCACTGATTTGGAAAACCAGAACGGTTGCAAGTATCAAAAAGATTTTTTTCACTATTTGCTATTTTTGATTGGAAGATAAAATATGTTCAAAACAAAATATTTTCGTTAGAATCAGGTGTTTGACAAAGCAAACTTTCCAAAAACTATGCAAAGTTATCTAAAAACGCAAAAACAGTGAAGTTTCTTACAGGAAGGAGCAAGTTTTAACTTATAAAGGATAAAATGTTTGGGATTAACGTTTTTTACCTTCAACAAAATTAGCCCAATCGCTTATATGCGTGGCACGTCCACTTTGAGCAAAATTTAAACAATCTAAAGTTGAGACACCAAAATATTGTTGAATTCGACCGAACACCGTTGCCGCGGCACGTGAATCTTGTAACACCGCCCCAACATCTGACCGTCCACCAAAAATTTCTTTAACCGCTTTATAGGTACTATTCGCCTTTTGAACTACCCCCAGCCAATTGTCACGAGTGCCGCCATAACGAATACGCATATCATCATAAAATTTGGCTTCATCATCTGCCAAACCCCAATTATTATTGTCATTCGCCGTGCGTATATCTGTAAAAACAGGTGATTCGTACTCCTCTTTTATTGACTTAAGCACATCGTCAACTTCTGGCGTTGGCTTTTCAAGGTTTTTGAGCCGTTCTTGGGAAATTTGGCGATTTTCATACTCTCCTGAATGAACATCGATAACAGTGGCTTTATGTTCGGTATTCACTGTTTTAAAAATACCGAAAACTTGTAACACGATGAGCATACTGGCGATACCTACAATAAACAGAAGCCATGGGAAGCCGCCTTTTTCTTCACCGGAATATTGTTTTTGAGAAATCGGTTGACGTTTCATTTTGTTAGCCATTTAAATTTGTTTTCATAAAAAAATTATGATTATCTTTTGTTTCATTATACTAAAAAAGTTTATTTTGATACCCCTCAGTAAAAGAACCTTTTTTTTGACGGAAAATATTCAATGAGTTACATATTTCTCAAAAAAAAGAACCTATTTAAGTCGTTTTCAAGTGAAATTATTTTGTTTTATAATAAAAACAATTCATTTTTAAGATAGTTTTCACCTGTTTTGTTTTGTAATCATTGATAAAGAATTAATTTTACCTTTATTAAAACTACACAATATGAATAT
>JAYTMI010000347.1:0-2785 GCA_043728625.1 Saprospiraceae bacterium
TCATCTTCCCACGAAACCCCGATTGTATCAACCAAGCGAAGGAGGCTGTCACTGTCTTCATCCGATCCGACTATCATCCAGCCGTTATTTTCTACCCACCAATCAATATGAGGATATAGTTTTGAAAAAATCATTGCATTATTTTTTAAGCTGTGTTAAACCACGAATGGACAGGGTTTTTCCTTGTGTTTGTGCATTTTTGCTTTACTCCCCTCGGCGATTTTGTTAGAATACTGAGATACTAAGCACGAATGTAGCAATGTTTAGTTACTTTTTGTATAAATGGACAGGCTCACTTGATGTTCGACATGCCTACCACGTACAATTGGAGTAATGGACGAAGTGACGAAAAGAATAATAAAAAGTCTTTCAAATGAAAAGTAGGGCAATTATTGGCTTTAGTGATCCCCTCAGTATTTTCATCATTTTCATCCAAAAATCAAATAAAAAATGGAACAGGAACAACCGACACCACTCAAAAAGAAATCGTTTTTTGAGAGACACAACACCACCATGAAAAGTTTAGTTGTCGCTTTTCTCTTGATGTTTATGCTTATTCCACGTCAAAAAATCGTGGATTTAATTTATGAACGGGAATATTTCCGCAATCAAGCCATTGATGAAGTCAGCAATAAATGGAGCTATGAGCAAAATGTGATGGGACCTGTTGTCAGCGTTCCGTACATCGAATTTTACAGAGAAGACAATAACAAACCTCTTCAAAAAGTCTATAAATTCGCCCATTTCTTACCTGAAGATTTGAAAATCAAGGCTGAAATGATACCGACCAGCCGTTATCGCGGCATTTATGAGGTCGTGGTGTATGTCGCAAAAGTACATTTCGAGGGTTATTTTAATCCGTTTGATGTGCCTAGTTTGGGCATTCCGAAGGAAAATATTTTGTGGGAGTACGCTTCAGTGGCGATTGGCATGAATGATTTGCGAGGCATTGAAGAACAAATAGCGATTCAGTGGAACGACAGTAAAATCACCTTCAATCCGGGCATGGAAACCAACGATGTGCTGCCAAACGGTGTTTCTACAAAAGTGCCTGTTCGCCCTTTTTCGGACAAAACGGTCAGCCGTTACAGCTTTAATTTCAATGTTGTACTGAGGGGTACGGGCAGTTTGAATTTTATACCTGTTGGACATGAAATGAATTTACATGTTCATTCACCTTGGACAAGCCCTAAATTTGATGGTGCATTTTTACCTGAAAAATACGAAATCACACCCAATGGTTTTACGGCTGATTGGAAGGTTCTGCACCTCAATCGTCCGTTTCCGCAATATTGGTTAGGCAATATGCAAACGGAATCGAGCGCATTTGGTGTCAATTTGCTCATTGCTTTAGACGATTACAAACAGTCAAACAGAGCCGTGAAGTACGCTTTTATTCTCATAACCTTGACCTTTGCGCTTTATTTTTTCATAGAAATGTTGAATAAACGGCGTATTCACCCCTTCCACTACATTTTAGTTGGTTTGGCAATTTGTTTATTTTTCACATTGCTTATTTCTATGACGGAACACATCCGTTTTTCATTAGCCTATCTGATTTCCACGATTATGACCGTCGGTTTAGTGGTTTGGTATTCCAATAGTATCCTAAAAGATACCCGTTTGGCGCAATTGGTTGGCGGCATTTTGTCTTTATTGTATGGCTTTGTCTTCGTCATCGTGCGTCTTGAAGATTATGCTTTATTGATGGGTAGTTTGGGTTTATTTGTCGCTTTGACAATCGTTATGTACTATGCACGTAAGGTAGATTGGTACGATTTGGACTAAATTTCCTTTATTTTACTTAAATAAACAATAAAAAACAAAAAGATTTGTTTTTTATTGTAAAAAACGGTTATCTTTGCGGCGGCAATTTCGCCAAATAGTGTTTTTATAAATAGTTTTTTAATGCAAACAGGTACAGTTAAGTTTTTTAACGAATCAAAAGGATTCGGTTTTATTGTTGACAATAGCTCAAATGAAGAAATTTTCGTCCACAGTTCAGGTCTTAAAGATAACATTAGAGAAGGAGATGTTGTCACTTATGGCACTGCACAAGGAAAAAAAGGCTTGAATGCTGTTGATGTAAAGATAGCGCAGTAATTAGTTATAAAGAAAATTTATAACAACTGTTGTTGAAAATTGAAGGATTAAAACTCATTTTCGACATTCACAAATCATAAAAGGCTTATCGCTGTCTCGTACATTGATAAGCCTTATTTTTTGATTTGAAAAAGATTTGCAACCTTTACACTCAATGCCTAATCGTTGTTTCTAAAAATGAGTATTTCTATGAAAATTCTTAACATTGTCCTCGTCATCCTTTTTGTTCTCTTTGCAGTGGTACAATACAATGACCCAGATCCCTATATCTGGGTGCCGATTTACCTTTTCCCTGCGGCGGTTTCATTTTATGCTATCAAAGGGAAGTATAATAAAACTGTGATTTTGATAGGTTTGATACCTATTACCCTTTATATGCTGGATTATATCCCTGATTTTATAGATTGGATAAAAATGGGTGAACCTTCCATCGTGGAAACCATGAAAGCCGAAAAGCCTTATGTGGAATTGACGCGGGAGTTTGGTGGCTTAGTGATATGTGTCGCGGCTCTTGTGTTTCAGTATTTTAGAGCACGAAATACTGAGGGGGTGTAAATATTTGGTAATCAATAAATTATATAATGTAATCTTAGGATTTTGAAATCTTCCTAAGATTATTACCTTCTATACATCACTATCATACCATCGCTCCTACTTTCTTCAACAAAGCCAATGTTCGGCG
>JAYTMI010000348.1:0-7587 GCA_043728625.1 Saprospiraceae bacterium
GCTACAATACTGAGGGGGTCCCGTGAACGTTCACGACCACGTGTGAACGGCACAACGCAGAACGAACACATATTATCGCAACCGCGCATAATGGAAATGAAAGCCGTTACGCCGTTCGTATCAAGGCGCACAGGTGCAATATCAGCATAGGTTTCTTCTCTTGACAAAAAGACGTTGACACCTTTTTCACCGTCTTCTGCACCACCAATTAAGTTGGGCAAATCACGATAGGCATCAGGACCAACGACTAAATCCACCAATTTCTCTTGTTCCAAAAACTTAGCTTTCAAGCGTTCTGCCATGCAGCCCAATACACCGACGAGAGAGCCTTGTTTTTTTGATTTTTCAAAGACGCGTAAGCGTTTACGCACTGTATCTTCCGCTTTTTCACGAATCGAGCAGGTATTGACCAAAATCAAATCAGCCGCTTCCATCATACGTGTCGGACGATAATTAGCATCGGCTAAAATCGAAGCAACGATTTCAGAATCCGAAAAATTCATCTGACAGCCATAGCTTTCGATGTAAAATTTCTTTGAACCATCACCCACAGTATCTGCTTCAAATTCTTGAAACAGAATTTCTCCTTGACGGTCTTCGTCTATTTTTTTACCTACTAAAGGCAAAAAATCAATTGTTGGGTTGCTATCGTAAAGCATTGTATAAATATGAATGATGAATGAAGAATGATGAAAGGTAAGCATTGCTACTGCCTTTATTTTTTTAGGGTACAAAGTTAACCCTTTTTGTCAAAAGGCGTGACAAAATGTCAGTCATTTATACTCCCCTCAGTAATTTTGATAAAACAAGTGGTTCGTTTGGTTATCTGAAAATAAAATCGGATTTTCACAACTCATTACAAATCAATCAATAACAAATAATTTCCTAACCAATAACCATTATGCACAGAGAACTCGACGGGTGGCACAGTCCACGTCTCAACAAATACATGGAAATCGCTACTTATGGGCATTACGGTTTCTCTTTACTTTTAGTGCCGACGGCTGCGGCGGATTACCTCGAATATGAGCGTTTTTTGCTCATAAAAGCCATTGAGCCCTTGATAAATGAAGGAAAAGTAAAGGTTTTTAGTATCAACTCTATCAATATGGAGTCGTGGATGAACCGTCAGATGAACCCTCGCCATAAGGCGATTCGGCATCAACAGTTCAACGATTATGTGTTCAACGAAGTCATACCATATATACGTATCAAAACGAGTCATGATACGCCAATTATCACGTGTGGCGCGAGTTTCGGTGCATTACATTCGATGAATTTGTTTTTGAAACGCCCTGATTTGATAAATGGCGTGATTGCCATGAGCGGTTGCTACGATTTATCGAGTTATACTGACGGGTACTTTGACGACGATGTGTATTTCAATTCACCCGAACATTATATGCCCGATTTGAACGACGACTATTTTTTGCCGCGCATCAAAGCGGCTAAAAAAATCCTCATTTCGACAGGTTCCGGCTCTTTTGAAACCCCTGAAGCGAGTCGTCGTTTTGCGCACATACTCGATATGAAAGGTATTCCTAACGAACTCGATGTTTGGGGTTATGATATGCCACATGATTGGGATACTTGGCGTAAAATGCTGCCTTATTATTTGGGGACAAAGTTTTGAAAGTTTCACTGATTTATAACCCAGAAATAGACAGCTTATGGGTAAACTATTTCAAAAAGAGCTTATGGAATTCCGTTCTCAATGCTTCAACAGAGTAATGGCATACCCCTCACTAAAAACCACTCTCTCAACCAAAATCACATATAAAAATACCACAAGAACATCACTATGAAAAAACCAAGCAGAATGAGCCACAAAGAAAAACGCGAATTGTGGCGATAGACATTGTAAAGCTCTTCCATCGCATTGTACCAATCATAGTCTATCTTTTGAACAAATTTTTCATCCCCTAACACAAAAAAGTGCTTTGTACCATGCTGTTGCAGAACTAAAAATGTATCACTGATAAATTTAATGTCGTATAAAATCGTACTTCTGCCTTCGTCAAGCACCAAAGCACCACTCACTAAACGCCAACTGCGCTTTGTCATCACACCATTATCAAAAACGAGGTACTCGCCATCGGGCATGAAAATATGGATAAATGACTTGTCCCAAGCCTCTTTTCCTTGAATTTCCATCCAACGACATTCCTGCCAAAGTTTTGTGTCTTCGATTTTACCCGACCAGTTTTCTATTCTTGGAATGATGAACTGAACATATTCCTCCAATGTTTGGAGGTCGCGGGGGAGTTCCAGTTCAAATGTACTTGTTACCCTATCTAAAAAATTTCCTTCCAATGTTAATTATTTTCAGCAAAAATAGATTTTCTTTTATAAAACAGAGCTATGAACATAGCCAAAGTTTTGAAATAAAGAAAAGGGTGTGAGCAAAGCTCGCACCCTTAAAAGTCATACATTCTTGTTGTTTAGCTTAAATTTTTATTTGTTTGTATTGTATTGAACATACTTTGAAAAATCCGACGAACAGGCTACTCAGATTATTTTCCACATTAAGCTCGATGACTCAATGTTGCTTTTGTAATGTGAACAATCTAAGTAACCTGTGTTGAAGGAATTAAAATAGGTAACTAAACTTCACCCATCGTATGAATCAAAAAAAACTACTTTCACTTCTATATTCCGTTCATCAAATTTTAATAAAAATGAAAATTGGATATATGCCTATTTTCTTGTTTTTTATTTTGTATCCTATTAATAGCACAAACTTATACTTTTAATTCCAATTGGCTATTATGCTAATTTCTGCAAACACATCAACAAACGTTTGCACAAACGTTTGCGGTTGATAAGTATATGAAAATGTGGATAAATAATTACCTTTGAGCCATGAAACGAACGACAATTAAAGACATTGCCACAATTGCAGAGGTGAGTATATCAACTGTTTCAAGGGCGTTGAAAGATCATCCAGATATCAGTCTGGCTCTTAGAGAAAAAATCCATCAACTTGCTATCGAGTTGAATTACCATCCTAACATGACGGCGGTTCAGTTACGCAAGCAAAAAAGTAATATTATTGGTTTGATAATACCAGAAGCGAATATGTTCTTTTTCCCTTCGGTTATCAAAGGTATTTCAGCGGTTATTCAGAAATCTAACTATAAACTTTTGGTACTTCAATCGAATGATGACATTCAACAAGAAATTGATAACGTCCGTATTTGTTATGAAAATGGTGTTGACGGTCTGTTGATTACTTTGAGCAATCAAACCGACAAACTTGACCATCTTCAAGAGTTGAAAGAGGCGGGTATCCCAGTTGTTTTATTAGATAAAGTATTGGATAACAACGACTTCGACGAAATCATTATCAATGACTCGATGGCGACTCAAGTATGTGTTGAGTATTTAATCAAAACGGGTTGTCGGCGCATTTTGGGCTTATTTGGTAATAGAACCTTGATGATTACAAGTAAAAGGTTAGAAGGCTTTAATGAATTGATTGAATCCCAAAAAGGCCTCGACATCGCTGCTGAATGTCATTTTGTCGGCAATACCTTTGATGCTTGGTCATGTGTTGAGCAAGTTTATCCAACTTTCAAACCCGATGGCATTTTTGCTATGAGTGATGAAATTATAGCAGGCGTTATTCCAGCACTGAAAAAAATGAATGTCGCTATTCCTGGCGAATGTTCTGTTATAGGCATTAGTGATGGTTTTTTGCCCAAAATTCTAGATCCCGAAGTCAGCTTTTTGCACCACGATGGTTTGAACTTAGGCAAGATGGCAGCGCATCATATTATTCAAAAATTATTAATGAATGACAATACAAATCCACATATAACTTTGATGTTGTCAACACAACTCGTTATCAATGATTCAACAAAAAAATAAAATAGGCAGCTAATAGGGATGATTATTAAGGATATAAGTGTTTTTAAACAAAAATATCTCCTATCATATATGTAACTGCAGCACCCGTAATGTCCACACGTCCACCCCTCAGTAAACAAGTCAATTCACCGCCACGTGGAGAAATTTGACGGGCGGAAAGGTGTACTTTCCCCAATTGTTCAGCCCAATATGGCGTTAATGTCGTATGCGCTGAACCTGTCACGGGGTCTTCTTCAACGCCAGCTTCGGGGTAGAAACAACGAGATACGAAGTCAATTTCAGCACCTTTAGCTGTCGCTATCAAGCCACGTGCATCAAGCTCTTTCAAACCAGAAAAATTTGGCTTCAAACTTGCCACATCCTTTTCAGAAGGTAAGACCGCCATGAAGTCATCACGCCCTCTAAAAACAGCTAATGGATTGATTTTCAAAATATTACGAATAACCCCTGCTTCATTTGATTGGATATCATACCCCCTCAGTATATCCGTCGGAAAATCAAGCGTGTAGGTATTTTCTGTTTGTTTTTTAACGGATAAAATACCACTTAATGAATCAAAGCGAATGGCGGATTTATCAAACCCAAGGTGTTCAAAAAGGATATGTGCTGTGGCTAAAGTGGCATGACCACACAACCTAACTTCAATAGAAGGGGTAAACCAACGAATTTGATAATCACTATCACCACCCGTTGGAACAATAAAAGCTGTCTCAGCTAAGTTATTTTCAGCTGCAATATTTTGCATCTTTGCATCTGACAACCAATTGTCTAAAGGTACAACGGCTGCAGGATTGCCACCAAAAACGTGGCTCGAAAAAGCATCAGCTTGATAAATTTTGAGTGTCATATTAAATAATAATGTTTTACAGATAAAAATTCTCACAATTTTATGACAAAAGATACATGTTTCATAAAAAATCAAAAAATAGTGTTGTGGTGCTTTCTAAAACTTTGCTAATCTTTGTGCTTTAATTTAAAAAAATAAATCCATTGAAAAATAACCGATTACATATTGTCAGCTTTGACATTCCCTACCCTGCCGACTATGGCGGTGTCATGGACATTTTTTATAAAGTCAAAGCTCTGTCGGAAGCGGGCTATCTCATTACACTGCATTGTTTTCAGTATCGCGAAAGAACGCCACAAGCAGAATTGGAAAAATATTGTACGCAAGTGTATTACTATAAACGCTCATTTTCGCCACTCCGCATGTTGAGTTTAAAACCGTTTATTGTTCAGTCCAGAACAGATTTCAAATTGCTCAAAAACTTGAAATTAGACGATGCACCCATCTTGTTTGAAGGCTTACATACCTGTGCCTTCATTCATAAACGTGCACTGAAAGATCGTCAAAAAATAATCCGTATGCATAATACGGAGTGGCAATATTATCTAAACTTGATAAAAACAGAGTCTAAACTGTTCAAAAAACTGTATTTCAAATTAGAAAGTTGGAAATTGAGGCGGTTTGAGAAAAGGGTTTTGCCCTATACAGATTCACTTTTAACCATTTCGCCTGACGATACAGACTATTTTGCTGAATTGATTGAAAATTTAGGTTTACAGAAAACACATGCTGTTTATGTACCTCCTTTTCATCCAAATAGTGCCGTAGAGTCACGCACAGGTACAGGCGAATATGTCCTTTTTCATGGTAAATTGAGTATTTCCGACAATGAAGAAACAGCTATTTACTTGATAGACCGTATTTTTTCAAAACAAGAGATACCCCTCAGTATAGCGGGAAAAAATCCGTCTGATCGCTTGATTGAAAGAGCTAAACGTTATGAACACATTACTATTATACCCAATCCAGATGAAGCAACCATGACAGATTTGATACAAAATGCACAAATCAATGTCTTATTGTCGTTCCAAAGGGCGGGTATGAAGCTAAAGTTACTCAATGCCTTGTATCGTGGGCGGCATTGTGTCGTCAATCGGCACATGATTAACAACACAGGTCTCGAATCGCTTTGTTATGTCAAAAACACCTCGAAAGATATTCGGGTAACGGTGGAAAGTTTGATGAATGTACAATTTTCACCGCGTCAAATTGCCGAAAGACGTGTAATTTTGGAAAATTTGTTTTCAAACAAAGAAAATGCAGCAAAAATCATTGCCGTTTTGAACAATCACTCATGAAAAAGATTCTTATCGTAGCCGCTACGGTTTCTGAAATACAACCTTTTATTGATTTTTTGCAAAAAGAAATGACTGTTAGAAAAAGTCTCCTTTTTTCAAATTATGCTTTCGATGTGCTAATAACAGGCGTTGGTATGGTGAACACGGCTCTAAAAGTGAGCAAATCTTTAGCGTTGAACGATTTTGATTTTGCACTTAATGCTGGTATTGCTGGTCTTTTTCCCAAAAAATTACAAACAGCACGGACACAGCCCCAATATGCTTTTGAAAAAGGTAGTGTCGTAGAAGTTGTGAGCGAACGTTATGGCGATTTGGGCGTTGAATTGGCAGATGGCTCTTTTACAGACATGTTTGAATTGGGTTTAATGCCCAAAAATGAGCAACCATTTACTGAAGATAAATTATTGAATACCAAACCATTATGCCCTTTCAATTTGCCATTAGCTCATGGTTTAACCATTCAAAAAGTGCATGGTTTTCCTTTAAGCATTAAAGGCGTTTTACAAAAATATAACGATGTACAAATCGAGACAATGGAAGGCGCTGCGTTTTTTCAAGCCTGTCTTACTGAGGGGATCGTTTTTTCTGAAATCAGAGCGATTTCTAATTTTGTTGAAGCCCGTAATCGGGAAAATTGGCTGATTGATGAAGCCATTGAACGGTTAAATCAAGTGTTGATTGACTTATTCGTAGCCAATAAGGTGTGATTGAGTATTTGACATTAGAAATAAATAGGCTTAGTAGAACACTGATTTGATTGATATACACGATTTACGCTGATTTTTTTCCTTATAGCATGAAAGAACATATAGGTAAATCTATCTAAACCTGTCAAATCAGTGTTCAAAAAATCAAGTTACTTAACACCTCTTCATTTCCTTAGCTTTTTCAATAATCGTATTGATAAAATCCCCTGCCCTCACCTCTTTCAATTGCGCATATTTCTTTCGGTCTTGGTTGGCTTCTTCTGCGATTTCATATTTTAGGTTTTGATATTGAACTCTCGCTTCTTCATTTGCAATGAGATAACCCCTTAATAAAATAGGTCTTTGTAATTCATCACTATCTGTTGGGCAAACGTATAAATGATGAACAATACTATCTAATACGTCATGAACAGCCGTTTTACCTCGCTTAAACACTTCTCGATTAGGAATTCCTTGATTGCCATTGTGATAGTATCCAATCTTCTCTAATCTCATTTTTATTTCATCAAATTCTACATGCTTACCAAAGACTATATCAATATCTATGATGGACTTTGCTGCTAATTCAGGTATTGATGTGCTTCCTATATGTTCTATTTCAACATTTAGATTAATGAGTGTTTTTTGAATGACGGTTTTTATATTATTAAAATCTTCAACCCACCTTTCATTATATACTTGAATTAACATGGTTTGATTTTTACCAACCAAATTGGCTTTAAATTTTTGAAAATCAATTAGTTAAGCAACTTTTATCTTTTTTTGAAGTGTCGGGATGATTTCAAATCACCCCGACACTTAGTCAGCGTCACTCGATTATAAACACCAAAACTTTGCTTAGTGATTGCCATCAGAATGACAAAAA
>JAYTMI010000349.1:0-4511 GCA_043728625.1 Saprospiraceae bacterium
AGTATAAAAGTATAAAACAATGAAAATCAAGAAATTAGTTGTCAAAAATTACAAAGTCTTCGACCATTTAGAATTGGATTTTACAGATAAAAATGGTCAAGTTTTGGATACCATCGTGCTTGCGGGCTTGAATGGTAGTGGAAAGACGACGGTTTTGGAGTTGTTGAGGGATTTGATTGATGGGAATACCCCTCAGTATTTAAGGATAGATAGTGAATTTAGATTGGAAATGTTTTTTGCAAAACGAAACTTCTTTGACTCAGTCACTCCAAAACTTGATCATAATGATGCACTTTATTTTTCCACTCACCGGAACTTTGAAGGTTATGATATTTTATGTTTTGAATATGCTGGGGATAAAAAATCTGTTAATATTTTTGAATATTTAGGTCATGTAATCGAGTTTTTACACGAAAATATGTGGGATTTTGCTATAAAAAAAGCAATTTACTTTCATACAAATGAGAAACAAATTGGAGATGATAAGGATATACGAAATATTATCAAAACTTCATTTGCAGTACATAGTCAGCTCATAAGACATAGTATTCTTTTTTCAATTCAACAAAATGTTTTCTCAAATCCAGACACCGCCCCTCGCCAAATATTCACCAAACAAGTTGATGACTTAAACAAAATCTTCAAAAACCTCAATATCAAATCAAACCTCATTCAAGTAAGTGAAAAAGACTTAATTTTTGAAAGCGTAAATGGGCATAAAATAGGTTTTGATGATTTATCAAGCGGTGAAAAAATGCTCTATTTCATGGGTTTTACGCTTAATCAATACAATCTAAAAGACGCATTGATTATGGTTGATGAACCCGAAGACTCATTACACCCAAAATGGCAACAACAAATCGTCCGTTTTTTCAACAATGTAGGCAGGGATAATCAAGTCATTTTAGCAACACATTCGCCCCAAATCATTGCCTCGGTACATCCCGAATCGCTTTTTGTTTTAGCCATAAATGACGAAACCCACCGCGTTGAGGCTATAAATATGGCTGATGAACACAAACACAGCTTTGGTGTTGACCCAAATCGTATTCTTTCTGAAATCATGGGAACGCCGATACGCGACTTTGAAACACAAGGGCGGATTAACAAAATATTGGGTTTGATTAAACATGTTGAATTCAACCCCTCAGTATTGGGCGTGTCGCAAGTTGAAAACGAAGTCAATTTACTGGCTGATGACTTAGGTAAACAAGATGCATCCATCATGCGTTTTAGAAATGAAATACTCCTTTTGAAACGAAAAACCTTAGTGCCGCAATGAGGTATATTGACAAGTCAAACCGATGTATTGTTTTTGACGATTTTGTAAAGACTTATCAAGGTCGTTTACGCAATGATTGGGAAAAATTCAAAAAAATCAAAGGGGGTTCTACCATTCGCTTGATATTGCACCAATTTATGTGGCGCACTCAAAAAGGGCTTTGCTGTTATTGTGAGCAAGAAGTTCCTTATAAAATTTCAGCCGATGACAGTGCAAAATCTCACTTCGAGCATATCCGACCTAAAGCACTCAAAGCGTTCAAACATCTAACCTACCAATTTGAAAATATTGTTATTTCGTGTGAAGGTTTTGATTTGGCATTAGATTCTGAAAATAAAAAGGAATTTTGCGGGCATATCAAAGACGATAAGAACAAAGGAAACGAATATGATGATGCCTTTTTTTTAAATCCGACTGAAATACTTGATGTAGAAGGCTATTTTCGATATGATAGTGAAGGGAATATCGAACCGAATCCTATAAAAACAGATAATGAACAAAATCGTGCAACTTACATGATTCGGATTTTAGGTTTAGACCATCCCGATTTAATCGGTATGCGACAAAAGCAATATAGTTTTTGGGAGGAGAGGAAAAGAGAAATACCTTATGAACAATTTGTGGCTGATTTAGATGAAAACTTACCCTTTCTCCCTTCATTTTTTAGTTTCCTAAAACAAAGATTCCTTTGAAATTCTTTCGATATGACAACCACCGACTTTCAAGAAATAGCACCCACACTGCCGATACAAGCAGGTATCTACAAATTCATAGACCCAAAAGGTATGATTTTGTATGTTGGGAAAGCTAAAAATATTAAAAATCGCTTATCGAACTACTTTGGCGAGCGAAAAGATAGGCAAATCAAGACCAAAGCCCTTGTGCGTTTGGCGCATCACATTGAGTTTACGATAGTGGGCAGCGAGCAAGATGCGCTGTTGTTGGAGTGTGCGCTCATCAAAGAGCATCAGCCACGTTATAATGTGATGCTGAAAGATGGCAAGTCGTATCCTTATATATGTATCAAAATGGAGCGTTTTCCAAGGGTTTTCGTCACGCGACGGGTGGTTCGCGATGGCTCAATGTATTTTGGTCCTTACACGTCGGGCTATCGGGTTCAGCAGTTGATGGATTTGATAAAACAGCTTTTTCAACTGCGAACGTGTACTTTTAACCTGCAACAAGACCTCATTGACAAAGGAAAATTCAAAGTTTGCTTGGAATATCACATCAAAAATTGCGCTGCGCCTTGTGTGGGGTTTGAAAAAGAGGAAACATACAACGAAAAAGTGTCTCAAATCCGAAATATACTGAGGGGGCAGTTTGGCTCTGTTCGGCAACATTTGAAACGAGAAATGTCAGCATTGGCGGAAGCCTTAGAATTTGAAAAAGCGCAAAATTTGAAGGAAAAACTGACCGCTTTTGAAGATTATCAAGGAAAATCAACGATTGTCAGTTCTACAATTTCAGATGTGGACGTTTTTTCGATTGCCACAGATGAAAAAATGGCTTATGTCAATTACCTTAAAGTGGTCAACGGAGCGATTATCCACACTTATACTTTGGAGTTGACAAAAAACATGGATGAAGATGAGGATTCGATGTTGGCATTTGCCATGCCTTATTTACGTGATAAATTTTTGAGCGAAAACAAAGAGATTTTAGTACCTTTTGAACTAAAATTTGCCGACCCCTCAGTATCTGTTGTCGTTCCAAAGATTGGTGATAAGCGTAAATTGGTAGAATTATCGGAACAAAATGCCCGTTTTGCGGTTTTGCAACGCCAAAAACAAGATATTTTGAGGGCGCAAAAACAGACTTCGGCTGAAAGGATTTTAAAAACTTTGCAGTCAGATTTACAAATGGAAGACGTACCTTTTCACATCGAATGTTTTGACAACTCAAATTTGGGTGGTACAAACCCTGTGGCGGCGTGCGTGGTTTTCAAAAATGCCAAACCGTCGAAAAAGGATTATCGGCATTACAACATCAAAACGGTTGAAGGACCGAATGACTTTGCTTCGATGGAAGAAGTGGTTTATCGGCGTTATAAAAGGTTGTTGAGTGAAGGTGATTCGCTGCCGCAACTCGTTATTATTGATGGGGGCAAAGGGCAACTGTCGTCTGCGATGAAAAGTTTGAAAGCGTTAGGTGTTGAAAATCAAATGGTTGTGGTGGGTATTGCTAAACAATTAGAAGAGATTTTTTTTCCAAACGACCCAATTCCGTTGTATATTGATAAAAAATCGGAGTCGCTGAAATTGATACAACAAGCCCGTAACGAGGCGCATCGTTTTGGCATCACCTTTCATCGCAATCAACGGTCTAAGGATTTCATTCAAACTGAATTGACGGGCATTGAAGGAATTGGCGAGGTAACGGCTGAAAAACTGTTGATAACTTTTGGTTCGGTCAAACGCATCAGAGAAGCGACGGCAGAGGAATTGGAATTGGTGATTGGCAAAAAAGCGACGAAACAGGTTGTGAAGCATTTGATAAAATCGAAGGAGAAAATAGATGAAAATGTAGATGTAGCCCCCCCTCAGTAATTTAAACATTTTTGTCATTCTGAGGACAATCACCATGTAAAGCGTTGGTGTTTAAAACCGAATGACGCAGCAAATGGGTTCGAGTACCATGTTCGGGGAACTTTAAAAGTTCCCCGAACATAAAGTTCCTCTCCTACAAACGAAGCACGTCATTAGTAACGCGGTGAAAGAATCTGAATAAACTGTAAAAACAGATTCTTTCACCGCGTTCAAAATGACAAAAAGTATTCTTAATTTTATTCAAATCAAAGCAAAATGAAAAAAGCATTTATCGTATTTACACTCATAATCAGTTGTTTACCACTATTATTGTCACAAGTAAAGTTCAGTTTCAAAGAATGGGAAGACCCCTCAGTAACGCAGCTTGGGCAATTGTCGCCGCATACATTTGCGATGGATTATCCAAACGCAGAAGACGTTTTCGACAATGATTTTTCAAAATCACCTTATTTCAAATCGCTGAATGGCACGTGGAAATTTTACTACGTCAATACACCCGAAGAACGCCCGCAAGACTTTTATAAAGACGGTTTCAACGATTGGAATTGGAAAGAATTGACCGTGCCAAGCAACTGGGAATTGAAAGGTTTTGGTATTCCGATTTATACCAATGTTATCTTCCCTTTTCCTGTCAATCCGCCTTTTATTGACCATGCTTACAATCCTGTTGGCTCTTATCG
>JAYTMI010000350.1:0-4940 GCA_043728625.1 Saprospiraceae bacterium
ATTAACAATCAATTATTTAAACGATAAAATATTTAAAAAATGAATTTCAAGAAATTAATTTTAGCAATCATCGCCCCCCTCAGTATGAGTCTCAATTTGATGGCTCAAAACCTCGAAGACGCATTTGCGAAGTCCTACGCCGCCGAAGCAAGTGGCAAATATGTTGACGCTGCAACGCCTTTAAAAGCGGTGTACAACGAAAAAAGTTATGAACTCAATTTGCGGCTCGGCTATGTGACGTATATGGCGGGCAGTCTCGTGGAGTCAAAAGGCTATTATCAAAAAGCGGTGACGATGATGCCTTATTCGATTGAAGCAAAATTGGGCTATGTACTGCCCTTAGCTGCCTTAAATGAGTGGACAACGGTGGCGAATGAATACCGCGATATTTTGAAAATTGACCCACAAAATTCGACGGCTAACTACCGTTTGGGCTCAATTTACTATTACAACAAAGATTATGCAATAGCTTATAAGCACCTTGAAAAGGTCGTCAACCTCTACCCTTTCAGTTACGATGGCTTGATTTTATTTGCTTGGACGCATTATCAAATGGGTAAAATGAATGAAGCACGCGCCTTGTTCAAGCGTGTTTTGTTGTTGTCGCCAAAAGACAAATCGGCATTGGAAGGCTTAGCGTTGGTGAAGTGACCCCCTCAGTAAAATGCACATTTTTAGCTAAACTCTTAGCAAAAAATGTAAAAACAGACATTTCGAAGATTCGAGGTGTCTGTTTTTGTTTATTTCAAACCAATGCAAAAACAACAAAATCGCCCATTTATCACTACCTTTGCGTCCAATTTTAAAAATAGACAAATGACTTTTGAAGATTTAGGTCTTAATAAACCTCTGTTAGATGCGCTGAACGACATGGGTTATACCGAACCGACGACGATTCAAGCCAAAGCTTTTTCGGTAATGATGTCGGGCAGTGATGTGATTGGCATAGCGCAAACAGGTACGGGCAAAACGCTTGCTTACTTGTTGCCGTGCTTACAACAATGGCGTTTTTCAAAAAGTAAAACCTTTGAACCAACCGTATTGATACTCGTACCGACCCGCGAACTCGTTGTTCAGGTCGTTGAAGAGGTTGAAAAGCTGATAAAATACATGGATTTGACCGTTGGCGGCATTTATGGCGGCTCGAATATCAACAGTCAAGTGACGCTCATTCGGAACGGTTTGGATATATTGGTGGCAACCCCAGGACGCTTGTTAGATTTGGTCGGCAAAGGTGAATTGCGCTTGAAACACGTGCGCAAACTCATTATTGATGAGGTGGATGAAATGTTAGACATGGGTTTTAGGTTTCAATTGGTGCGTGTTTTTGACACTTTGACGAAGCGGCAAAACCTCATGTTTTCGGCAACGATGACAGAAAAAGTAGAGGAATTAATCAATGATTTCTTCAAATCGCCCATCAAAGTTGAAGCGGCACCGACAGGTACACCGCTTGAAAACATAGAGCAATTTGCTTATTATGTGCCGAATTTCAATACCAAAGTCAATCTTTTGAAGCAATTGTTGGCTGAAAAACTGCCTTCGTCAAAAGGATTTATTTTAGACCCAGAAGAAGACCCAAACAAAGTAAAAATATTGGTCTTCACGGCTACAAAGAAATTGGCAGATGTGCTTTTTGATCAAATTGAAAGTGAATTTCCTGAACAAGTTGGCGTTGTTCACTCCAACAAAGCGCAAGCAAAGCGTTTTGAAACAGTTAAACTCTTTCATCAAGGCGTGTACCCTGTTTTGATTGCGACGGATTTGGTCGCTCGCGGCATTGATATTTCGGAAGTCACACACGTTATTAATATGGATACGCCTGACACGCCAGAGGATTATATGCACCGCATCGGACGGACAGGTCGTGCCGACAAAAATGGTATTGCGATTACGTTCATCACAGAAGACGAAAAAGAATATCAAGCGGCGATAGAGGAATTGATGAATACAGAAATCCCGATGCTGCCGTTGCCCGAAGATTTAGTGATTTCTGATGTTCTGATTGATGATGAATTGCCGCAATACCGCATGAAATCACCTGTTCTAAAATTGCCTAAAAAAGATGAAACGAATGCCGCTTTTCACGAAAAATCGGCAAAAAATAAGAAGGTGAACAATAAAATCAGGCGCAAACAAGCGATGCACATAAAATACGGTAAGCCACAAACCAAAGGCGCGAAGGTGAAAAAGAAAAGATAAAACATACTTCTTCCTATTTTCAGACCCCCTCAGTATATTTGCCAAAAATGATTGAAAAATGAGCGAAAACAAGCAAGCATACATCAGCCACGTTCACTTGAAAGGCTATAAAAGTATCCGCGATATGGAGATTGACCTATTGCCGGGGTTGAATATTATTATTGGACCTAATGGGAGTGGGAAGACGAATTTTATTGACGGTTTATTAGAACAGGCATTAGCTCCAAAATTTAATCAAAAAACTTTTTCAATGATTGAATTAAGAGATACAAAAGATGATATCTATACATGGCTTTTTCAAATAACAAAAACCAACAATGTAGAAAGGCAAGGTTTTTTCGATGAATTAGAAGCTAAAGGGAAAGGTGAAATTCGTAAAAATAATAAATTAATAGCGGAATTTAACGATGTTTATCAATCTTATAGAGCTCTACAAGAAAACCTGAAAGCAGATTTTTTTAAAATCTTTAATCCTACAATAATTGTTTTTGGAAATATAGGAAATACAGAGTTGCTCAATGTATATACGGGTATTAAAATTGATTTCCAGAACAAAAATATTAGTGGGAAACTATGGATACGACCCTTTGAAAAAGATATTGTAACAGATTTTAATTTCAATATAAATACTTTTGAAAACTTCAAAGAGAGTACATTAATTAAAGAATTCGAGTTTAAAAAAGAAATAATTGAAAATTTAGTAAAGTTTACACCTATAAAGGCTGTTAAATTAAAAGACCAGTTCGTTTTCAATAAAAATCCAAAGAACAAACAAATTTTTGTTGATTTTCTTCTTCTTGAATTTCAAGTAAATGATGCTTGGTTTACTTGGAATGAGCTTTCAGATGGCACAAAAAGAATTTTTACAATAATTACCAAAATAGTGCAGTGGAATGGTTTAATTCTCCTCGAAGAACCCGAACTCGGCATCCACCCCGACCAGCTCTATTTACTCATGGATTTCCTAAAAGAACAATCCAAAGAGAAACAAATTATAATAACGACACATTCGCCAGAGGTGATAAATATATTAAACAAAGACGAACTCGACCGCATCATCGTAACACGTTATGATGCGGAAAAAGGGACACAAATGCACCATTTAAGCCCGAAACAGATTCGTAAAGGGCAGATATACATGAAAGAAGTAGGCTATCTAAGTAATTTTTGGGTTCACTCAAACCTCGAAGAATATGAAGAACAAGACGCAGAGTAAACCCACAAGTATAAAAATTGGTGTCGTTGGAGAGCATCCAAGCAATGATTCTGAAACATTGTGTCAGTTATTGCGTCCTGTGGCAAATGAGAATGTTCAATTTACGACCATTTTGAAAAAAATAAGGGGTAGTCAATTGGACAATGAGCGTATGTTTTTTAGTTCATTAAAATCTGAATTGTTAGGTGAAGGACTGCATTATATTATTTTTATCCGTGATTTAGACGGCTTACTTTCTCAAAAACCAAAAATAAAAGAACGTGATGAATGGTTTTTCAAAGCCAACAAATTTATAGAAAATAAGGGCATTTTCTTTTTAGCAATCTACGAAATGGAAGCCTTGATTTTAGCAGATATTGAAAGTTTCAATGAATATTATGGCTTAAAAACCAAACCAGTAGGCGACCCAATGACCAAATCTGAGCCTAAAGAAATTTTGAAAAAACTGACTTCTAAAACGCAAAAAGGCGAATACAAAGAAAGTGATGCTTTGGCAATATTTAAAAATCTTAATCTGAAAAACATTTACAAAAATCACAAAGGCGAACGCAGTTTTCAAGCCTTCATTGATGAATTACAAGCCATAAATCTCATAACTATTTGATAATCACCCCCCTCTGTATAAACACGCAAAATGACTCAAAACGACCTTTTTCAACAGATTTTATCGAAAAAATCCTATCTCTGCATCGGTCTCGATACCGATTTGGACAAAATTCCGAAGCATCTACTCGCTGAAGAAGACCCAATTTTCGCGTTTAATAAAGCCATTATTGATGCCACACGTGACCTCTGTGTTGCATATAAACCCAACTTGGCTTTTTATGAAGCACAAGGACTTAAAGGTTGGGCGGCATTAGAAAAAACGGTCAAGTACATTGGCAATCAACACTTTACGATTGCAGATGCCAAACGAGGTGATATTGGCAATACTTCACGTATGTACGCTAAGGCGTTTTTTGAAAACATGGATTTTGATTCCGTAACCGTTGCGCCTTATATGGGCGAGGACTCTGTTAAGCCGTTTTTAGATTTTGAAGGGAAATGGGTTATTCTGTTGGCTTTGACTTCAAATGTAGGGTCAATGGATTTTCAATTTAACCATGATTTGTTCAAAAGTGTGTTGAAAACAGCGCAAACTTGGGGAACGCCCGAGAATTTGATGTTCGTCATTGGTGCAACGCATCCAGAGCGTTTTTTAGAAATTCGTCGCTTAGCACCGCAAAACTTCTTCCTAGTTCCAGGTATTGGCGCACAAGGTGGTGATTTGAAAAAAGTATCAGAGTACGGAATGAACAACCAATGCGGTTTGCTCATCAATTCGAGCCGTGAAATTATTTATGCGAGTAACGGTTTGGATTTCGCAGAGAAAGCACGGGCGGCGGCATTGAAGACCCAACAAATAATGGCTGAATTCTTAGAAAGACGATTTTAAATTTTGCGCTTCGTTTTTTTGATAAATTTATTTTGTTAACAGCAAAATTTAACTTTTTATAGCCATTGATTTTGCTAATTTTGCGCT
>JAYTMI010000351.1:0-14149 GCA_043728625.1 Saprospiraceae bacterium
CGTCTTTACGGAAAAAAAGAAAAAACAGGCTCAACAATTGAAGTTTTTCTACTTCGTGAACTCAACCACGATGCTAAATTGTGGGATGTTTTGGTTGACCCTGCTCGTAAAATCCGTGTTGGTAACAAACTGTATTTCGAAGACAAAAAAGGCAATGAGGTTTTAGTAGCCGAAGTTGTGGACAATACAACATCACGTGGACGTACTATCCGCTTTTTGTATGACGGCACGGACGAGGAATTTGAGCGTGATTTGAATTATTTAGGCAATACGCCTTTGCCAAAATACATCGGACGTGATGCCGATGAGACGGATAAAGAACGTTATCAAACCGTTTATGCCAAATCTGTAGGTGCGGTTGCAGCTCCAACAGCAGGTTTACATTTTAGCCGTGAGTTGCTGAAGCGGATGGAACTAAAAGGCGTAAATTTTTCAGAAATTACTTTGCATATCGGTTTAGGTACATTCCGCACGATTGATGTTGAAGATTTGTCGAAGCACAAAATGGAAGCAGAGTATTTCAGAATTACTGAAAAAGCAGCTAATATCGTCAATGCTTCAATGGATGCGAGCAAAAGAGTCTGTGCTGTGGGTACAACTGTCATGAGAACGATAGAATCGGCGGTCACTGCCAACGATCAACTAAAAGCAGCAGAAGGTTGGACAAACAAGTTTATTTTCCCGCCTTATGATTTTCATGTGGCCAATTCGATGATTACAAATTTCCATTTGCCAAAATCGAGTGTCCTTATTATGGTCTGCGCTTTTGGTGGTCATGAATTAGTCATGGAAGCTTACCAACAAGCCATAAAAGAAGATTACCGTTTTTATAGTTATGGCGATGCCATGTTAATTTTGTGATACGGAAAAATATTAAAAATTTAGCCCCCTCAGTATTGAACTTTTTGATTTGAAAAAGTACATTTGCGGACTTTTTGAAATAATCTGTTTTTTCATTAAAATAATTAGCAACCTCTCTTTTTTTTTTTTGTAAATAAAAATTTTGTAAAATATGTATTGGACGATTGAATTAGCTTCACATTTAGAAGAAGCTCCTTGGCCCGCATCACGTGATGAATTAGTAGATTTCTGTATCCGTTCGGGCGCACCACTTGAAGTTATTGAAAATCTTCAAGCACTCGATGAAGAAAATGAATTGTATGAAAGTATCGAAGACATCTGGCCCGATTATCCGCGCAAAGATGACTTTTTCTTCAATGAAGACGAGTATTGATCAGCTTCTCGTATTTTACTCGGTAAATCAATCAAACATTTAGCTGTACAATTCTTGTATTCACATATTTGAAAAGCCTCGTTTCGGTCACGCCGAAATGAGGCTTTTTTTTATGCCTTTATCTAAAATAAGGATGCCTATTTTAAAAATGAAAGCTAGAAATCATGGGAATTATTTGTTTTTTCATGGTATCGCACAAACATTTTCATTTGTTATTATGATAAATTTTAAATTATATAAAAAACTGAAAACCAATCAACAATAAAAATAAAATTTCGTAAAATAAAATAAAATAAAATATTTATAAGGCAAAACGATAAAAATCTTACAAAAAAATGTTGCATAATTTCTTCTACTGCAAATAAAGTTTTATATTACGACATCATTTTTGAGGAAACATCTATTCATTCACTTAGCAAAACAAAACAAAGAACTATGGGTCACGACGAATACCTTCCATGTAGTTCCTACGAAAACCAGCCCGCTCACGAGTCGGAGGCTGGTTTTGCTGCTTTCTATGATGAAAAAAGCGAACAACACTTTTTTGCACTTCTGGATGCCGATGGAAAAACATTGCTCCGAAGTGAAGGCTATCCACAAACACCTGCTCGAGAAAATGGCATTCAATCTGTCATCAAAAATCGCTCAAACAAGGATTTTTACTCGGTCAAAGAAGAAGACGGAGCCTATTTCCTATGCCTTCGCGCTGCCAATTACCGTGAAATAGCACGTTCATGCCCTTGCGAATCAGAAGCTGCTGCACTCGAATTGATACCATATATGACAGGCGAAAAAATCAGGGGCGGTGTAAATGCTACCGCTGCTACAACTGTCACAAGTTCAAAAAGTGAAAACAGCGAAGACGACTATTTAGCATGTCGCCAATATGATGGTCATGGTGAAGCTGATGAAAATGGGTTTGTTAGGTGGCAACACAGTAATGAACAATACTATTTTACATGGGTCAATGACAAGGGCAGCGTCAAAATGCGTTCAGAAGGATATCCAACCGCCGCCGCACGAGACAATGGCATGAACTCTGTCATAAAAAACTGGGACAATAAAGACCGATATGTGGTCAAAGAAATGAATGGAAAGCACTTTGTCATTCTTAAAGCAGGAAATCATAAAGAAATTGCTCGGTCTTGCCCGAAAGATAGTTTGGATGCCGTTGGTTTAATGTTCCCGCTTTTAGGTGTTGGCGCAGCCGCATTATCGCTTATAGACACCCCCTCAGTATCAAAACCAACTGTGGACATTGTTGATGATTATCTACCTTGCCGAGAATATCATGGCCACATGACTGCCCCGCGCGATGGTTTCCGCGTCTTCATAAGCCCGCGTACCGATAAATATTATTTTGCTGTGGTTGACAAAGACGACGATGTCTCGTTGCGTAGTGAAGGCTATTTGACGGCAAAAGAACGGGATGCCGATTTAGATGATGTCGTTAAAAACATGCATAACAAAGAGCATTATGAAATAAAGAAAGCAGATTTCAACCATTATTATGTCATTTTGAAAAATGATGATGGTAAGGAAATCGCACGATCTTGTACATATAACAGTTTAGCAGCCATTTATTCAGCCATTCCTTTCTTAGACCCAGCTCATGCTGATGCTGAAGTAGGATTAGGTGCGCCACTCGCCATGACAGCAGCGGCTGTAGCAGCACGGTCATTGTTACAAGAAGAACCAGAAGAAACCGCACCTGTTGCAGCAGCAGGTGTTGAAGAAGAAGCGGCTAAAGCAGGCTTCGGTTGGTGGTGGCTGTTGCTCCCGCTTCTCGCATTACTCGCTTGGTGGCTACTGGGCAGTAAGGGCTGTGGCAAAACAGACGCTGTTGTACCGCCAGTTATCACGACAAAAGCGACTGATTCATCTGCTAAACAAAAAAGTGTTGCTGTTATTGACACGACAAAGAAAGATGTTGCAATAACTCCGCCACCACCACCACCAGCGGCACCAAGTTGCGATTTAAATTGGATATTCTTTGACTTCGACAAATCTGATATTCGTGCTAATGCTTCCAAAGAATTGGCAGAAATGGCAAAGATTTTGAAAGAAAACAAAGATTATGTCGGCGTGCTCAGTGCACATACAGATGGCAAAGGCACAGATGAATACAATGAAGCTCTTTCGAGCCGTCGTGCTGAAAATGCAAAAGCAGCTCTCATCAAAATGGGTATTGCAGCCAACCGTTTATCAACTGCAATAGAAGGTAAAAATGCGCCCGTTGCTAAAAATACTGATGATGATAATGGACGACACTACAACAGACGTGTTGAACTATATATACGAGATAAAGCTGGAAAAGACATTTGCAAGTCTGTTCCGCCTGAAATTCCAACAGAGTTGAAAGCTCAATAAAATACTACGAAAGGTATTAAAAACCCTTTGGAAAATAATAAACGGTAGCCGCTTCAGTGCGTGCTACCGTTTTATTATTTTAATGAATAACTCAAACTCAATGCAGGAGTCATACCTAAATAAGGATGATTCGTTAGGGCAACATCAGCTGTAAAATGCTGTTTGAACAAGTAGCCAAAACCGAAACTAAAAACCGAAGGCGATGTTCGGAAACCACAACGCAAAGTCACCGACTCAACGGCTTTGTAAGCTAAACCGAATTTGAATGAGGCTGGAAAATCAACGTCTTTTTCTGTTTCAAGGCAGATTAATACTTTGGGATTCAAGGAATAACCCAAACCCAACCGAAATACTGAGGGGGTACGTTCTTCTTCATTTAAGCGAACTGAAACAGGATTGAAAACATAAGCAGACAAAACTAAATCCTTAGAAATCAATGTATTACAACCTATTTCAAAAGTCAATAAATTAGTTGAGCCATATTCATTAATTTTCAAACGCAAGTAATCAAGTTGAACACCAATGTTGAATTTTGAGGATAAACGACGCGCATAAGCAACACCTAATTTGCTTTCACGATAAGTTTCAAAAGAGTAATTTTGAAAACTAAAACCCAATACACCAGAGGTAGTCGGTAAGACAAAAGCCGTACCGATGGGTTTTAAGTCTTTGACTCCAAACTTGATTTCAGAAGTCAACAAAGCACGATACCTTGTCACACCGACAAGTCCCGCCGGATTATGGAAAATCGCTTGCTCATTTTGAAAGCCAACGCTTGCACCGCCCATACTCAAACTCTGAGCACCACCAACAATTTGATAGCCAATTTGAGCTTTTAAAGAAAAGGATAAACCATTGAAAATCAGCAATATAAATATGCATTTGAGTAAAAAAAGACGTTCCATACTGAGGGGGGTATTTGGTGAAACTATGAAGCATTTTTTTGATTCAAATGTAATAAAAAAATTAAAAAAAAGCAGCTAACTGAGGACATCAGTTAACTGCTTTTTTTCTTTTTTATTCAAAATGATATTACATCGGTTCTGCTACCTTGCCCCAAAGACTTGAAGGGTATGCCCCAATTGTTGTCAAAGCCCAAAATGCGTTTTGAACGGTTTGTTTGTCTTCTTGATACGTAACACCATACCACTGATCACGTGTCGTCATCACTGTAAAGTCAACTTTACCATTTTCAATAAGCGTATTGGCAATCGTGGGAATATAAAATTCCGCCGTTGGATTATTTTGATTGTCTTTTACAAATTGCACAAACATCTTCCGTGTTTCTTCAAATACAGAGGGGTGGTAGCCCCAAAAATTCATCGAAACAACTGAGTCATCAGCTAAATAAGTCTTTTTGTCACCTTCAAAATAGTAAATATTCTTATCTGTTTCACGGATAATCTTAGTGCGTTCATTGACCGTCGTTAAAAGATCTTTTTCATCAGTCTCACACACGCCACGACTAACTGAACCATTTTCAGAAAGCGTATTTTTAAGCCAATAACCGACCATACCCATGTGACGAGGAGAACATCTGTGGCTTAAAAATTCAGCCATTTTTTGAAAAGCTGTAAAACCATAAAAATCGTCTGCATTTATGACAAGAAATGGCTCTTTTATTTTATCTTTTGCCACAAGCATCGCATGACCCGTTCCCCAAGGTTTCTTTCGTTCTGGAAAAAAATCAATGCCCTCAATAGGCGTATCCAATTCCTGAAAAGCGTATTCAACAGTAATTAAGTCATCGAATTTTCCGCCAAACTTCTCTTTGAAGTCATGTTCAATACTTTTTCTAATAACAATAACAACCTTACCAAATCCAGCACGTATGGCATCGTAAATAGAATATTCTATAATTGCTTCGCCTGAAGGTCCTACTGAATCGGCTTGTTTAAGTCCACCATAACGGCTTCCAATTCCCGCAGCAAGAATCAATAATGTGGGTTTCATGTAAAAAATAAGTTTAAATGATTTACGAAAAGGGTTCATTTTCAATTAGTTGGAGTTTTGTGGTTAAATATTGGTGCAAGTTAAGACAGAAATTTGATATGTTTCAAAACCTCGATTGTTAAAAACAAAATTTTTTAATCTTTATATATATGACTGTTTATAAATCCTCTGTATTTTTTATTTTTTTGAATTTTCAAAAATATCGCAGAACATTATATAAATTTGCAACTTTAATACTTTTGCCTACAATCCCTTTTGAAAGTTTTGTCGAAAATCGACAAATTATCTTTCATTCCATTTTAAGAAGAATGCGCCGCTCATTATCGTGGTTTTTCTATAATTCAAAAACCGCTTTAATCATCAGCCCGTTCCACCTCCTTTGGTTTAGGTTAAATTTGCATAATTTGGGTTGAGCCTCGGACGGAGTTCGAGGCTTATTTTTTAAAAAAAACGACCTCGCAAAGGTAAAAAGCCTTCACAAGGTCGTTTTTTTATACTGTTTCAACCATATAGTCCTCAATCGGAGGACAAACGCAAATCAAATTTCGATCACCCGCTGCACTATTGACGCGACCCACAGTTGCCCAAAACTTGTAACCATGACGCAAATAAGGCAATGGATATGCCGCCTTTTCACGACTATAAGCATGTGACCAATCATCAGCTACAACGCTTTCGTTAGTATGCGGTGCATTTGTCAATACATTATCATCCGAAGGATACTCGCCTCTGGCAATTTCGTCCATTTCTTCTTTGATGCCTAACAACGCATCACAAAAACGGTCGAGTTCATCTTTCGATTCGCTTTCTGTTGGTTCAATCATAATCGTTCCCGCCACAGGAAAACTCAATGTGGGTGCATGAAAACCATAGTCTATCAAACGTTTCGCCACATCTTCTGCCGAACAAATTGCTTTGAATGGTCTCAAATCCACTATCATTTCGTGCGCACAACGTCCATTTTCACCTGTATAAAGTATCGGAAATGCTGTTTCCAAACGCGCTTTCATGTAGTTGGCATTCAAAATCGCATAACGTGTTGCATCTGTCACCCCCTCAGTACCCAACATGTGAATGTAGCCATACGAAATCAACAAAATACTTGCAGAGCCAAAAGGCGCGCTCGATACCGCATGAGTTGCTTTTTTACCGCCTGTTTTCACAAATACATGTCCTGGCAAATAAGGGGCAAGCGATTTATTGCAACATATCGGTCCCATACCAGGTCCGCCACCACCATGTGGAATCGCAAAAGTTTTATGTAAATTCAAATGACAAACATCCGCACCAATAAATCCAGGGCTTGTCAAGCCGACTTGTGCGTTCATATTTGCACCATCCATATAGACTTTACCGCCGTTTTTATGGATAATTGAACAAATTTCTTTAATCGAAGTTTCAAAAACGCCATGCGTCGAAGGGTAAGTAATCATCAAGCAAGCAAGACAGTCTTTGTGTGTTTCAACTTTCTTTTTCAAGTCCGTCATATCCACATTTCCACGCTCATCACAAGCGACCACAACGACTTCCATGCCGACCATAACCGCCGAAGCAGGGTTTGTACCATGTGCCGATGAAGGTATCAAAGCGACTTTTCTATGCTCATCGCCTCGGGCATCGTGATAGGCTTTTATGGTCAACAAACCTGCATATTCGCCCTGCGCACCAGAGTTTGGTTGCAAAGAACAGGCATCAAAACCTGTAATTTCACACAGCCACGTTGAAAGGTCTTTTATCATTTTTTGATACCCTTTTGTCTGATTTACAGGTGCAAAAGGGTGAATATTCGCAAATTCTTCCCAACTCACAGGTATCAATTCCGAAGCTGCATTGAGTTTCATGGTGCAACTACCAAGCGAAATCATGGAATGTGTCAACGACAAATCCTTGTTTTCCAACCGCTTGATATAGCGCATCATTTGCGATTCAGTATGATTTGTATTAAAAACAGGATGCGTCAAATAAGGACTTGTACGGATTAGATGAGCAGGTAAGTGACTTTCCAAATCATCCAAAATGAACTTCGTCTTTTTGTTTGTAAATGGCATAAAAATCATCTGCAAATAAGCCATATCGTCATTCGTCACGGTTTCATCTAGCGTAATTTGAATGCTGTTTGCATCATACCAAAAGTTATAACCTTCTTTTTCTGCTTGTGCTTTGATACCCCTCAGTAATTCGGGGTCTTTTATCTCAATTCTTACTGTATCAAAAAAATGAGTATTTAGGTTGTTAAAACCTAAATTTGACAATGATTTTTCGAGCCAAACTGCCTTATAATGAATGTCTGCTGCTATTGCTTTTAGACCTTTGGGTCCATGATAAACGCCATACATCGAAGCCATAATAGCCAATAAAGCCTGCGCTGTACAAATATTAGAGGTCGCTTTTTCACGACGAATATGTTGCTCACGCGTTTGCAAAGCCATGCGCAAAGCGGGTTTACCCTGCGAATCAATAGAGACACCTATTATACGCCCTGGAATTTGGCGTTTAAATTCATCTTTTGTCGCAAAAAACGCTGCATGAGGACCACCAAAACCCATCGGTACACCAAAACGTTGTGAATTCCCAACCACACAATCTGCTCCCCATTCGCCAGGAGGTGTTAACAAGACTAAAGCCATCAAGTCGGCAGCAACTGTCAAAAACACCTTTTCTTCTTGACATTTCAAGGCAAAAGCGCGATAATCTTCTACATCGCCCTTGATATTTGGATATTGCAACAATGCACCAAAAACCTTTTGAGACAAATCAAACGTCTGCCAATTGCCTACTTTCACCTCTATACTGAGGGGTGTCGCTCTTGTCAAAAGTACATCAATCGTAGAAGGTAAGACATTTTCGTCAACCAAAAAGACATTTGTTGATTCGGCAGGATTCTTAACTTTTTTATTTTTCTCAGCAAAAAACATGGTCATAGCTTCTGCGGCTGCCGTTCCTTCGTCCAAAAGCGAGGCATTAGCAATCGGCAAAGCCGTCAAATCGGAGACCATGGTTTGGAAATTCAAGATAGCTTCAAGACGACCTTGTGCTATTTCGGCTTGATAGGGCGTATATTGTGTGTACCAACCCGGATTTTGAAACACATTTCGCAGGATTACTGAGGGGGTCACAGTACCATGATAACCCATGCCAATAAAACTTCGAAAAGTCTTATTCATCTTGCCTATACTTTTTATGTGTTGCAAATATCTGTGTTCAGACAAAGCAAACGGCAAGTTCAAAGGTTTAGATAAACGAATATTGGTTGGAATAGTTTGATCTATCAACGTTTCAAGACTATCAACGCCAATAGTGGCAAGCATTTCGTTGAGTTCAGATTGATTGGGTCCAATGTGTCGGTCTTGGAAGTTGACACTTTTGGGTTGGTTGTAGGACATAACTTCGTTTTTTCGTATGATTTTTATGATTGAATCTCTTATGCGAAAATAAAACGCAAAGTTAAGAGAATCGTTCAAAAAAAAGTATCGTTGTCCTTTTTTGCGTTGGTTGACGTATAAAAAAGGTCATTTATCAATCATAATTTTTTTTGATACTCGTTTATAAATGGTTTGCCGAAAAGGGCAAACTCAAATCATTAACTTTTCACTTACCACTTTTCACTTACCAATCACCTCCTGCACCGCCGCCGTCAAAATCTCCACCACCGAAGCCGCCAAAGCCACCGCCTGAATCAGAACCGCCGCCACCGCCGCCGCCAAAACCACCGCCCCAAAATATCCAACCACCGCCAGTATTGCCAAAAGTCCGACGACCAGAGTTATATTGTGCAAACTGTCCACGTCTTCTTATAATCGAAATGATGATGATGATAATAATCAAAATGATGATAAAAACCCAAAAACCAACATCGCTATCTGCATTATCACCCTTCCCTTCATTGACAAATTCTCCATTTGCAGCACCGCGAATGACTTGAAAGGCTTCATTAAAGCCATCATAAAATCGTTTTTCCTTGAAATTCGGTACTATTTTTTGCTCAATAATGCGTTTACAAATAATATCGGGCAAAAAACCTTGAACGCCGCCACCTGTCGCTATAAACACCTTGCGTTTTGGAGCTAATCCAACAATTATGACTACGCCGTTGTTCTTTTGAGCTGTGCCAACGCCCCATTTTTTACCAATTTCAACAGCCCAATCGAAAATGTCATAATCGCCTAAATCAGTTAAGGTAACAATAGCTACTTGCGTAGAAGTCGAGTCATTGTAGGCAACTAAATCCTTTTCAAGACGCATTTGCTCATCAACAGACATCAAATTAGCGAAGTCATTGACCAATTTCGGCGGCGAAGGTCGTGGCGGTATCGGTGGTTGACCCCTCAGTATAGAACCAACGGAAAGGGTAAAAAGAAGTAAAAAAGAAAGGATATATTTATTAATCACGGATTTTAACTGATTTTTTTGATGCAAATATTTTCATCATTCATATTTCATAATTCATCATTCCCCATAAACTGGCATATCGGGCAATTCATTTTTATCATGTGATTGATAGGGAAAATGTGCTTTCAACACTTCGCCAATATCCAAAGCGACTTGGCAAACACCGTCAACGATGCGTTCTTCTGTCAAAAAAGTCCTTAATGTCGCTGCTTCTGCCGTCCAAAAACTAAAGCCCATTTTTTTATGAATGCCTTCGTCACCGAAAATAGCGAATTTACGGCTTTCCATGGCAATATAAATCAACACGCCATTGCGCTCATGCGTCATATACATTTTCAACTTTTTGAATATCTCAACAGTCCGTTTTTCAACACTATCAGCACATTTAGACTCTACATATACACGTATTTCACCCGAACTGGCTGTTTCAGCCATCCGAATTGCTGCCATAATGCGCTTTTCTTCTTCTTTATTGAAGAATTTTTTCTTTTTTGTCCAAAACATAATATTGAGATTTTAGGATTTTAAGACATTAAGATTTTAGGACGTTGTAATATCTGAACGTCCTAAAATCTTTAATCTTAAAATCTTATTATTGTTGTGGTTTAGTATCAAATGCACCCTTCAAACTGGGTGCTTTGTCAGATCCTTTATCCGATTCAAACGCACCTTTTTCTTTGAAACCAAACATACCCGCAAAAATGTTGCTTGGAAAGGTCCGTACACTGACGTTATATTCCTTAACTGCTGCGTTGTACTCATTACGAGCAACTTTAATACGATTTTCAGTGCCTTCCAGTTGCGCACGCAACTCACCAAAAGCAGCATTTGCTTTTAGGTTTGGATATGACTCTGCAATACTCAAAAAGCGACCGAGTGCAGTCGTCAACTGACCTTGATTTGCTTGAAATTCTTGAATTTTTTCAGGTGTTAAGTTCGTCGCATCCACTTTCATTTGCGTGGCACTTGCACGAGCCGTGATAACACCTTCAAGAACACTTTTCTCAAAATTAGCTTCGCCTTTTACAGCCTCTACGATGTTAGGTATAAGGTCAGCGCGGCGTTGATAATCACTTTGAACATTGCCCCATTTTTGTTTGACAACTTCGTCGGTTTGTACCATACCGTTGAATTTACAACCGCCATAAAGGAATAAAACTACGGCAAGACCGATAAGCAACATTGTTGAGTTTTTCATAATAACTTCTTAATTTTTAGATTTTTTTTAATAGTTGTTAATCAATTTGTCATGTTAATACTGAGGGGGTCATTTAAACGCCATTATCGAACAAATTTAGACAAAAACTTTGCAAAAGTGATTCTTTGACCTAAAATGTGATAAATTCGTGAGTTCAGATGTTCAATTTTGTAAAAAATTTCACATTTTAAACTCGGTACAATGAAGACGTTTCCGCTCAAATTAGTTCTCATGCTCCTTGTCTCTGGCGGCTTTTTATCCTTTTTCATTGGTAGAAAAACGACGAATGAGCCTATCCAATCGTCCAATAATTCAAGGCAAATGAGTCAAAATTCCTCAAATGGCATAGCTGTTTTAGAGCTTTACACCTCCGAAGGGTGTTCAAGTTGCCCTCCCGCCGACGATATACTGAGGGGTGTCGTCCACCAAGAAAATGTCTTCGCCATGGCATTTCATGTGACTTATTGGAATCGTTTGGGTTGGAAAGATTCATTCAGCCAAAAGGTATTTGATGAACGCCAATATGCTTATGGTTCTCGTTTTCAAAAAGACGGAGTTTATACGCCACAGCTCGTTGTTAACGGCACGGAGGAATTTGTCGGTTCAAGAAAAGCGCAAACTGAAAATGCTATCAAAAAGGGTTTGGCAACGCCCGCCCTTGCTCAAATAGAATTGTCTAAAACATTGAAAGACAATAAAATAGCTATCAAATTTAAATTGTCAGGTGATTTTATAAACGCTGTTTTGAATTTCGTTGTTGTAGAATCCGATTTCTCAACAAAAGTCACGCGTGGCGAAAATGAAGGGCGTATTTTGAAACATGATAATGTTGTACGTGATTTTCAGACTGTTGAAGTTAAAAATACTGAGAGGGTGCATGAAGTCAGTGTTATGAAAAACTGGCAGCTTCCGAATTGTACACTTATCGTTTTTTTACAGGATAAAAAGACGGGACAAGTGTTAGGTGCGTCGAAAATTGGATTGAATTAAAAATTAAAATTTCAAGACCTCAAAGTATTGTTTTCAAGTTTTAAATCTAAATTTGACTCTAATCTGTTAAAGTTAAATTTAGATATTGTTTTAAATGAAAATACTCCACACAGCCGATTGGCATCTCGGCAAACGCCTTGAAAATTTCAGTCGGCATGACGAACAAGTGCTTGTTTTAGAAGAAATATGCCAGATTACAGAACGTGAAAACCCCGATGTCGTCATCATCGCTGGCGATATTTTTGATGTATTTAATCCATCTAATGAGAGCAGTGAATTATTTTTTAAAACATGTAAACGTTTGGCTAATAATGGCTTACGTGCTGTTATTGCGATCGCCGGCAACCATGATTCACCTGAACGGATTGAAGCTCCTGAGATGTTGGCACGAGAATGTGGTATCGTTTTTAGTGGTTTTCCGAATACTCATGTTCAACCTTTTAGTTTGCCAACAGGACTGGCTTTAACCAATAGTGATAGTGGTTTTGTTGAGTTAAAATTGCCCAATTGCCCCTACCCTTTGCGCCTTTTTTTGACACCTTATGCCAACGAGTTTCGATTGAAACAATACCTCAATGTCGAAAATCCAGACGAAAATATGCGCCAGATTTTGACGGAACAATGGTACGATTTGGCTCAAAAATATGCAGATACTGAGGGGGTCAATATCGGCGTGGCACATCTTTTTGTTATGAAAGAAAATGGCGTTCCGCCCGAAGAACCCGATGAAGAAAGGTCTATCAATGTCGGTGGCGCGGGTGCTGTTTTTACCGATTGTTTTCCGTTGCAATTGCAATATGTCGCACTGGGGCATTTGCATCGGCAGCAAGTGATTGATACCCTGCCCTGCCCTATTGTCTATTCGGGCAGCCCTTTGGCGTATAGTTTCAATGAAGACAATCAAGAAAAATATGTCATGGTCATTGAAGCAAAACCTACCCAAACTGTTGATTATCAACGTATTAAACTAACAAAAAACAAAAAATTACTGAGGGGGCGTTTTGAAGATATTGATGAAGCCGTTGCTTGGCTTTCTGAAAGTCCAGATGATTTAGTTCAACTGACCATTGTTTCTGACACTTATTTGAATCCTTTAGTGACTCAACGCCTACGTGGTGCTCATAAAGGAATCGTTGAGATAAGACCTGAAATCCATGACGTAAATGCGCTTCATATTTCTAAAAATATTGACTTGGATAAAAGCATTGACGAACTATTTTGGGACTATTTCAAGCGTGAAAAAAATCAAGAACCAAATGAGGATTTGAAGCTGCTTTTTAAAGAAGTATTAGCCGTTGAAACTGAAAACGAAAAACTATGATACCTAAACTATTAACTATCAAAGGTTTGTACTCTTACCAAACGGAACAAACGATTGATTTTGAACAACTGACAAAGAGCAATCTGTTCGGCATTTTTGGTAATGTCGGTACAGGGAAGTCGTCTATATTGGAAGCCATCATGCTCGCTTTGTATGGCGAAGTGGAGCGTATGGGTAAAGTAGGACGCAACTATAATATTTTGAATTTGCGTAGCGACGAATTGTTGATTGTTTTTGATTTTGAAATAGAAGGAAAATTATATCGGAGTAAAGTTTTAGGTAGCCGAAACAGCAAAAAATTCAATGACGTAAAAATTAAACAACCTGCTTTTTTTGAACATATTGAAGGCGATTTTAAACCTATTGACATCGAAACGGCTGAAACACTGATAGGTTTAAAACCTGATGATTTCAAAAAAACGATTATCATTCCGCAAGGTACTTTTCAAGATTTTTTGCAATTGGGCGATACAGAAAGAGCGCGGATGATGCGTGAATTATTCGGCTTGGAACGTTACGAATTAGAACCAAAAATTAAGGTTTTATTGATTCAAAACGATTCAACGATTCAAGGTTTGAAGGGTCAATTGACTCAAATTGGTGATATTAAAACTGCAGATATTGAGACTAAAAAGTCACAACTTGCTGAATTACAGACTGATATAAGTAAACAACAAATCGAACTTGACAAAAA
>JAYTMI010000352.1:0-1944 GCA_043728625.1 Saprospiraceae bacterium
CCATATTGAAAAATACATCGGAATCAGCCGCGAATACAATGTCTTCGAATTGCAAAAAGCACTCGGTACAAGGAATATTTTGCAAGCCAATAAAATCGCTCGTTACTTCCATGAAAATCCAAAAGATGCGCCTTTTGTCATGGTTATCGGCACTTTATATAATTATTTTTCAAAAATATACCAATTAGCTTTCTTGACGAATAAATCACCGAATGACCAAGTAAAGGCTTTGGGCTTGCGTTCAGAGTGGTTTTTGAAGGATTATTCAGCTGCTTTGCGGCAATATCCTCGTCCTAAATTGGAACAAGTGTTTACATTGTTAAGAGAGTTTGACCTCAAAGCAAAAGGTGTCAATGCCGATGGTGTGGTGGAAGGTGAATTGTTAAAAGAGTTGATATATAAAATTTTGCACTAAAAGATTTGGTTTTTATCAACCATCTGAACTTTTATTTTGTTCTTTGCAGCAAAATAAAAATTATATGAAAGTTTTGCTATTTTTACTTCTGGTAACTCTGTTTATCAATACAGCTTGCAGAAAAAATGAAGTGACTTTTCCAAAAACTTCGTTATGTATAGAGTCGAAAATTGAAGCCATGCGAACTGCAAATATTGCTCACACAAGCATAACGCGTTATTCAAGAAACGGTGAATCTTTCTGGCTTTTTGACTCGGGCTCTGCATTTGATGCGCCGAAATATATGCTCAATGTTTCTTGTGATACCGTTTGTCAATGGTGTCGATGTTCAAATATTCCAGTTTGTCATTCAGATTTTGATTTAGGTGATTCGACAGCCGTTATCATCTGGAAATACTAAAAATAATGATGAATGATGAAATATGAATGATAAAAAAAGCGACTTTATTGTATCTCAATAAAGTCGCTTTTTTTATCTTAATCATTATTTTAAAGCATTTGCAAGCAAACGGGCGTAAAAATAGGACTATTCGCACCAGTCGGAGTCAATTTTCCAGTCTTTTGGTCAATTTTAAAAGCCACGACATTGTTTGAGTTTTGATTGGCAACCAACAGCAAAGAGCCATCTGGTGTAATTATAAAATTGCGTGGTGCAAGACCCTTTGTCGGTTCAAAACCTATCAAACTCAACTTGCCTGACGTTTCATTTATTTGAAAACCCACAATCGAATTATGTCCTCTATTTGACCCATAAACAAATTTGCCGTTTGGATGTACTTGAATTTCTGCGGTTGTGTTTTGCCCTTTAAAATCAGCGGGCAACGTAGAAACGGTTTCATTAATGGTACTTTTTTCTCCGAAAGTCACCGAGCATATCGTGTTATTCACTTCATTTATCACATAAAAGAGATTGGGATTCAATGGATTAAACGCCAAATGCCTAGGTCCTGCACCTTTTGCCATGTTAATCGTCGAATTACTGAGGGGGGCTATTTTTGCATTTTCCATGTAGTCATAGACATAAATTTTATCAGCCCCTTTGTCGCAAGAAAGTAGGGATTTGCCATCAGGTGATTGGATAAATTGATGCGCCCAAGCATTGGTTTCACCAACGTGTTGATGTGTTGAAATAGAGTCAGTCAAGCCACCATCAGCTTTGACAGTATAGCTTATGACATTGCCAGTTGAATAATTAGCAATATAAACACATTTGCCAGTTTGGTCGGTTGATACAAAACAAGGTGCTGCGCCATAACTCGTTACTTCATTGATTTTCAAGAGTTTACCCCCATCAGTAATTTTATATGCAACGACACTTCCGAAAGGAGCTTCTAGTTTGCCGCCGTTTTCAGCAACAGCATACAAGTATTTTTTATCGGGTGAAACGGTTAAAAAAGAAGGATTTGCGATGCCTCCAATTGAATCAACAACAGTTAATTCACCCGTAGCCATGTCCAAACGACACGTATAAATGCCTGAGGCTTTGCCATCTACAAAACCTAAATTTTGAGTATAAGTGCCTACAAAAA
>JAYTMI010000353.1:0-3994 GCA_043728625.1 Saprospiraceae bacterium
GTGCTGATTAAGCTATCATAGAAAAGCTAATTTGTTTGTTCAAATTTATTTACGAGATAAGTGGTAAGTTTGGTTTTTGAGAATTAAAAAAAAGTTAAAATTTTTTTTGAGAAATAAAAAAGTGTTGATAACAACAAAAACATACCCCTCAGTATGCTACTCTAATTATTCGGTTCTACGTATTCTACATATCAACCTTCAATCAAAAATTTTCGTTGAAAAACATTGTTTATGCCTCAAAAAAGCCTAAATTTGTAAAAAAATAAATTTTATGCCAAGACGCGACAATACTCATGACATCGTAAAATCTGCATTAGAACGAGAAGGTTGGTTGATTACTAACGGATCCATTGCCTGTCAAGATAGGGCGAAAATCGGCTCAAATTGACTTAGGTGCAGAGCGAATTGTCGCTGCTGAAAGAGAAAATGAAAAAATAGCTGTAGAAATCAAAAGTTTTATTGGTACATCAACTATTACAGAATTTTATAAAGCAACAGGGCAGTTCAATCTGTATCAACGGGCGATGAAACGGCAATACCCAGATAGAACATTGTATTTGGCTTTGCCCATAGCGACTTACGAGGAATTGTCTTATGATATTTTTGATTTCGAAGATTTTGAAGATTTAAGACACCAAATCATTGTTTACGATAACGATGAAAAAAAACCTTTAAAATGGATAAAGTAAAGCATTATCGAAAGCTCGTTAGAGACATGTTGACCGAAATTGCAGACCGATTTCGGCGCAATAGCAATTGGGAAATCATAGAAGCCTTTGACGAAGAACACGGACAGTATCTCTTATTCACCGATGGTTGGGAAGGTGAACACCGTGATTATGGCTGTTTCATGCACCTTGAAGTCAAAATAGATGGTAAAATTTGGCTTCGCCGTGATGGAACAGATTTGGATATTGGACAAGACCTTTTGGACGAAGGTGTGCCAAAATCAGATATTGTTTTGGCTTTTCATTCACCACGCAAAAGAGAATGGACGGGATTTGCAGTTGCATAGGCTTGTAACGCCCAATTGCATTTGGTGAAAACAAAAACGGCATACCCCTCAGTATGCCGTTTTTGTTTTCACCAAATGCAATTGGGCGTTAAGTTGTGTTACTTTTTCTTACGCATCGTAGGCTTCGGTTTTTCTGTTGCCGTAGGCTTTGATACTGAGGGGGTCACTTTGCGTTCTGCTTTTTCAACGGGTGCTTGTTCAGGCAGTAAATCCGTATCGGGCAAGCCATTTTTACGGAAGTATAAAAACAAACCACCCACAAAACCAAGCAGCAATAACGCTGAAGCAATCATACTATACGTTTCACCTGAATAGTAGGATTTTGGATGAAATTCCATAACAATTTTATGGTTGCCCGCAGGAATTTTAGCGGCGCGTAGGACATAGTCCGCTTTGCCAAATTTAGCAGGTTGACCGTCTATTGTCAAATTCCAACCTTTTTCCATAGGGTAATAAATCTCTGAAAACACTGCCAATTGATCCGTTTTTGCAGACGATTCATATTCCAATTTATCGGGATTGTAAGCCGTCATTTTTATTGTTGCCGTTGAGTCATACTGAGGGGTCGTTGAACCGATGATATCCGCAAACTTTTTCTGTACAACGACTTCATCTTTAGGATTGATTTTACCCAATTCCTCCAGCTCTTGGTCGGCATTGTCAACAACTTTGACAGTTTTGACAAACCACGCATTGCCCAAAGCAAAAGGGTTGATTTGCAAGCCGTTCATTTCGTCGCCAAGAACCACATATTTCGCATTCAACATACCATAAAGCGGCATATTAGGCTGCTCTTGCATCGGTTTTTTAGGTTCAAAACTGCCGAGATAACGCTCAATCAACTCTTGATAAATCATCATTTTGGCAGCATGATAACCACCTACCGACTTATGAAACATAGAAGTATTGGCATTTTCAAACGGCAAACCTTTGCGTAAATCCAAGACTCGGAAGCTCAAATCTTTGTCTTTCATAATTATTTCGTCAACGGGTGCAGGCTTTGTCTCTGCTTGTGCCGCAGCTGCTTCTTGAAATTTGGCATCATATATAACGCGTCTCGAAGCCGTCCAAGCATCACCCAAACACAATAAACCGATACCCGCAACGATAATCCATGATTTTGAAATAAAGCCACGCAACGATGCAAACAACAAAGCCGCCGCCGCTAAAATGAGCATCAAAGACCGCATGGCATCGGATTTTGCTAAATCTGCCCGTGCTTCGTGCAAACTTGACATGATTTGATTCATTTGTGGCGCACCAATTTGAGGGCTACTTTGCTTAATTTGTTCTGTAATACGAGTGTCTGCCACAGGGTTTGCGAAGCTGCCCATCATGCTAACAACGCACAACGCCGCCGTTACACCTGCCGCAATCAGCAAAGCACGTTGCTTTTTTTCGTTGGATACTGAGGGGGTCAAAAATTGGTTTAATGCCAACATACCCATCAATGAAAACAGTAATTGTCCCAAACCTAATGCCTGAGTATGCGCTCTAAACTTGTTGAACATCGGCAAAATGTCGTAAAACAGCGTACCAATTGGCGAATTATTGCCCCAAGCTATTGCTACAGTCAAAAAACTTGCAGCCAAAACACCCCAACGCCAACGAGGGTCAACTAACTGAATACCCAAAACGAAGAGGAAAATGATAATTGCACCATAATATATAGCCACACCCACAAAAGGCTGATTGCCCATATACAGCGCGCCGCCCAAGCCTTGTTTGGCAATCTCCACGTCTTCCATGTTTTGCGAAGCACCGCCGCCGTAAGCATTTTGCACCAAAAGCGTCATCGTTTCGCCAATGCCATAACTCCAACCGAAGGCATAACTTTTTGACAAACCACCATCGGGATTGCTCGAAGCCGATTGACCTTGATTGGTTTGCAAAGCTATTTTTGAAGCGGCTGTTAGTTCCGTTTTGCCACGTGTACTTTCTGCTTGATATTCCAAAGTCGTCCAAATCGTCGTCAAATTGGTTAAAACCGCAATAGTTAAACCCGCAATGAGCGATAAAGCCGCTTTTCCGAAAACTAAAGGCGTTTTTTCACGTATCGCATTCACGAGTTCTGAAATGCCGAGAACGGCAACAATCAAGAACGTGTAGTAGGTGATTTGATAGTGATTGGCGGCAACTTGCAGGGCTGTGAAAAGAGCAAACATCGTTGCGCCAATTAAGTATTTCCCTCTGAATGTTAAAAGTACACCTGCTAAAACTGCAGGTGCATAAGCCAAAGCCACCATTTTAGTAGAGTGCCCCGCGGCAATAATATCCATATTGAAGGTTGACAATCCAAATACGGCTGCGCCAATAATCGAAATACGCCAATCTAATCGCATGACTGTCAACAAAATATACATACACAACATGGCGAGTAAAACTTCACCGAAAGGAGAAGTCAATGGCTGACCTGCCAACATCATACGGAAAACGGGTAAGGTCAAATTGCCTTTCGTTTCCAAGTGAATTTGGAATGTCGGCATTCCACTAAAATATGAATTTGTCCAAAGCGGTGCAGTACCTGTCTCCAATTTGAACTTTTCGGTTTCAGACTGAGAGGCTGCTGCTTGGATATTATCATGTTGATTAAGCACTTTTCCGTCAAAAACATACGAACTAAAAAAAGTCATCGAAAGAACAACAAAAACGAGAATTGCTACCAGGTGTGGTGCCACTTTTTTGACAAGTGATTGATCCATAATCCTTTTTAAATTTATTTGAAAATAATTTTTCTATTTTTGAAAAACGAAATACCTTTTTTCATCCTGCAAAAGAAATAAAAAAAAGGCTATTGTCCTGTAACAATAACCTTTTCTTTCAATAATTTATCTTAAGCCTTAGTTCCAAAAGTATTTATTGCATTGTTGAAAAGATAAATTTAAAATTATATTATGTTATATAGCCCAATTAAATTCTCCAACAATATAAAACATTAGTATCTCGTTATCACTTTTTCAAAAATCTATAACTAATTAA
>JAYTMI010000354.1:0-4642 GCA_043728625.1 Saprospiraceae bacterium
TGCGCAAAAAAATAAAATGCTGCCCAAAGTCATTTTTCAAGATTTAGGTCGAATATCATACCATTCTGCATGGGACTATCAGTTTCAAATTTTGAAACAGGTTATTGATAATAAGTTGACTATCAAAAACTTAGAAAGTACCCCCTCAGTATCTTTCGAAGAAAATTTGATTTCTGAACAAAAGAGTTACCTCCTTTTTTGTGAACACAACCACGTTTACACCTTGGGTAAAAGCGGTTCAGTTGACCATTTATTGTTGAATCAAGACCAGTTAGCAGAGCGAAATATTGAGTTTTTTAAAATCAATCGCGGCGGCGACATTACTTATCATGGCGAAGGGCAAATCACAGGCTACCCTATTTTTGATATGGAATGTTTTTTCACCGATGTACATCGTTACGTGCGTGCACTCGAAGAAGTGATTATTCGCACCATTGCCGAATATGGTTTGACAGGGTATCGTATCAAAGAATACACAGGCGTTTGGGTTGAAGGAAACACCCCCTCAGTATCAATAGATAAAAAACGCAAAATTTGCGCCATTGGTGTGCATTTGAGTCGTTGGGTAACGATGCACGGCTTTGCGTTTAATGTCAATACCGATTTGAATTATTACAACAACATCATCCCTTGCGGCATTGAAGATGAAGACAAAACCGTTACGTCATTGGCTTATGAACTTGGCAGAGTAATTGACGTTAATGAGGTAAAAGATATACTCAAAACGCATTTTATGGACGTTTTTGGGTTTCAATTTGTTTAAAAAAAATCAGTTATGAAAAAAGATATTCCAGAGCTAAAAGTTGAAGATATGGCAATGGTCGTCGTGCCACCCGCTTATGGCGACGATGATTTGTGGGAGTGTTTTCTTATCAATTTCAAGGATGAAGCCATTCGCAATGTCATGGTCGTCTCGCGTGGTTATGGTGAAGACGAAACGGGTGAAAAACGTCAAACAACAACATTGCGTCATTTCTTTGAAGAAGTGGGTCCCATGCAATTGATACAAGTTGAGCCGATTCCAAAGGAATTGTTTTGGCTATCGCATGAGTATTGGGTGAGTTTTTCCTACGATGGTCAACTCTATGACAAAAAATATGTGTTTGTCGTCGGCGCGATTGATAAAGCACATTTTACGATGATTCCATTTTTAGATAGGCGGGGTGTGATGATTCGTTAACCCCCCTCAGTATTTTTGATAACAGAATGTAATTCTTTGACAATCATGTGTTTAAGAAATTATTCACATTTCAGAAAAGCAATAACACAACTCGAATAACACGTAACTCATTTATGATTCAAGGAAAAAAAATTAGCGAATCCAAAACCATTATGACCGAAATGGTCATGCCCAACGACACCAACCCGATGGGCAATCTCATGGGCGGCAATTTGATGAAATGGATGGATATTGTGGCGGCAATATGTGCAGGCAAGCACTGTCAATCGCAGGTGGTCACTGTGTCCGTTGACCACGTTTCGTTTCAAAAACCCATATCTCAAGGCGATATTGTTACTTTAGAAGCGGTTGTGACAAGGGCTTTTAATACGTCTGTCGAGATATTCGTAGAGGTTTTTGCATCAGATATGAAAGGTGGTAACCCACGACGTTGCAATCATGCCTACCTCACTTTTGTTGCCCTTGATGATGCCAATAATAAGCCAAAAGAAGTACCTCCCGTTATTGCCCTTTCAAAAGAGGAATCGGAACAGTATGACGGAGCCGCACGTAGGCGAGAACTTCGCCTAATTTTAAGCGGCAAACTGAAGGCAAAAGATGCGACGGAGTTGCGGTTGCTTTTGGAGATAAATAATTGATAATCAACGGTCATTGCCATTAATTTAATCATTAGCAAATGATTTATCCAATCTTTTTACCTCAAAGATATTGATAGAAAACGAATGCCCTCTCAATTCAATCGAGCGTTGTTCTTTTTTCACATTATACCCCTCAGTATTTAGATTCGAAAAAAAATCAGTTGACACAGGGCGATTCGGTTCAGTTATCAAAATGGTTCCGTTAGGCTTCAATAAGGTTCTAAAAGCATTCAAAAGTGGCTCAAAAGCGCGTTTTTCATAAGCCACATCAGAAGCCAATAATAGGTCGGCTGATACTGAGGGGTCTGGGTTTCGCCAATCGAGTTGTTCAAAACGGGCTTTTTTATTCGGTAGATTTTGTTCCCAATTCAGTTTTGCAAAATCCAGAGCGTCGGTGTCATAGTCTGTTAAACAAACTTCTGCCCCTAATTTACCAGCAATAATAGACGGTAAACCTAAACCACAGCCTATTTCTGTTACGGACTTTAAGGGAGTGATAAGATGTTGATTTTCAACCAAATACCAACTCATTGCCAAAGCGGAAGCCCAAAGTTCTGCCCAATAAGGTATGCGTTCATCAAGCACATCGGGGTGGTCGTCGCCTTTCTGAATGAGGTTATCAAACAGTTCATCGAGGTTTTCGATGATGATCAGTTTGATGCCTATCTCATTGAAAGTCAACGATATATCTTTTGTTTTAAAGGACATTATCTTATCGTCTTTTATCTTAAAATCTATGCTGCTTGCGTACGCGGTATTTTTACAGGCAATAATAATAGGATACCAATAACAAACAAAATACCCATCGCCAAAACGCTGTAACGAATACCAATGATCTGGTCAATAGAACCAAAAACAAAAGTGCCCATGATGACGGCAATTTTATCGGTTAAGTCATAAAAACTATAAAAAGAAGTCGTATCCTTCGTCCCAATAGGCATCAATTTGGCATAGGTCGCTCGTGCAAGGCTTTGAATACCGCCTTGAACGAAGCCAAGTAAGCCACCAAGTCCATAAAAAGCTTCTTTACTATGGATGAAAAATGCTAAGAAAGTAATCAAAATCCAGATGGACAACATGATAACGATGGCGAATTTGTTGCCTTTATTTTCTGAAACCTTCGCAAAAACATAAGCCCCGACTGCTGCTACTATTTGTATGACAAGTACGAGTGTAATGAGTTCTGTTAATTCCATATTCAATTCTTTTGATGCAAAAACAGTAGCGAGAAAAACCATGGTTTGAACACCTGAATCGAAGAAAAAGAAGCTGGCAAGGTAGCGTTTGAGGTTAAAATCGGTCTTAACGGTTTGCCAAACCTTCATTAATTCATTAAAACCCCTTGAAATGGCATTTATACTGAGGGGGGTCTGTTTGTCTTTTGGCATACGGTTGAAGGTAATTTGAGAAAAACCCAACCACCACGCACCGACCATAATGAAGGCTAAACGTGTGGGAATACCTTTGTCTGGAAAACCAAGTTTGTCGTAATTTAGAATCATAGCCAAATTGACAACAAGAAGAAATGTACTACCGATATAACCATACGTGAAACCACGTGCAGAAAGGCTGTCAAATTTGTCGGGTGTGGCAATGATGGGTAAATACGCATTATTAAAGACAACGCCACCCGCATAACCTATCATAGCGAATACATACGTCCAGAAACCAATTTGCCACTGGTCTGGATTTTCCATAAAAAACATAGCCATACAAGCGAATGCGCCCAGCATAGTGAAAAAACGCATAAACAGCTTGCGTTTCCCACCATAATCGGCAATACCTGACAATATCGGCGAGGTGAACGCAATGACGGCATAAGCTATTGTTATGGCAAAAGCCAACATCGCACTCGATGAAAAGGTTGAACCTAAAAACGAGACCTCTTTGGGCGCAATGGCTGCAAAAAAAGGCGGAAAAACGGCAGTTGTAATGACCAATGAATGGGCAGAGTTGGCACAATCAAAAAACGCCCAGCCGTTCATGGTGCGTGGGTCGTTGATTTTTACTGAGGGGGTGGTTGCTGTTTCGTTTTGCATACTAATTTTTAGCTTTTTGAATTCGACTGACGAAGATACAAATAACCTTAAGTAATAATGAAGTATAAATCACGAATGATAAATTTTTGTGAACAAAGCACAGGTTTATTCATCCAGAATAAAAAATATTTTTTATGAAAAATTAGTTAATTTCCAGATAAAATGTCTAATTTTGCAGGCTTGAAAAAGCAGATTTTTTTTCGCACATAAAAATACCCGACTTTGGTGAAAAACTTTCTGCATTATTTCTAATCTAAATTTTTTCAAAGACTTGGTTCTCAATATATTATAAATCTTGGGAGAATTAACACCCCCTCAGTATTGCAGCTAAAATGGCGCATTACTGAGGGGGTTAAGAATTTTATAGCGTAATATTGAAACAGGTTAAAACGCGATATAGATATGTCATTAAAAAAAGTATCTACGAAACCGAGTAATGCTTTCGACAGCATTACCATTAGTTTGGCATCGCCAGACGAAATTTTAGAGCGCAGCTATGGTGAGGTGTTAAAGCCTGAAACCATTAACTATCGCTCTTACAAGCCTGAACGTGATGGCTTATTCTGTGAACGCATTTTCGGTCCTGTGAAGGACTATGAATGTTATTGCGGTAAATATAAGCGTATCCGTTACAAAGGCATTGTATGCGACCGTTGCGGTGTTGAAGTGACTGAAAAGAAGGTTCGCCGCGAGCGCATGGGGCATATTAAATTGGTTGTGCCCGTGGTGCATATCTGGTTTTTCCGTTCTTTACCGAACAAGATTGGTTATATCCTGGGCTTGTC
>JAYTMI010000355.1:0-2349 GCA_043728625.1 Saprospiraceae bacterium
ATTGACGGTGTGTAATTCGTGAAATCGAGGTTCAATAATTTTGTTGTGCCTGTGCCGCGCCAAGTGGCTGTGATGCCTTGCGGTAAAGTGACATTTGAAAAATTGGCAGTTGAATTAACGATTAAAGTTAATGTTTTGCGCCGCATCCAAGTCGGCACCGCTGAAAGATTGAGCGTTATCTCCAATTTATTGTCATTGGTCAAATTGGTCGTAAAATTGGCGTTTTGACGGCTTACGACATATTCATACACCTCTTGCAAAGACGCAAACCACACGCGGTCGCTGCCATTTTTGCCATAAGTATTGACGATATTGACCATATAATCCTTGAATTTATAGAAATTGAAAGGTGCACTTGCATTAAAATTGTCGATATGATGCCCAAACTCATTGTACCAAAAATGCGCACCACCTATACTTTGATTGGCGATATTGGTCAATTTTGTTGGATTATCTACTTGTGTTGTTATGTCCTCACGATAGGCTTTTAGGTTGGTCATATTGGCATTTTCGTCAATTTGTATGCCTGTATAACTCACGTTATTTTGAGGGAAATTTTGATCAAAAACAGCTTTATGACCTTGTTGTAATGCGACATCTTGATAGTTATAATCGCCTGAAGGGACGACGAAACAAGGTATTTCGATACCTAAATGGCTGCGAATATTGTCATTATTTTGCGTAATTTGATTCGCATAAGTGTAACTACCCGTTATATCGCCCCAAGTGCGATGTGCGATACTGTGGTTTAAAACGTCCCAACCCATATTATAAACTTCTTGTAATTGCGCCCACGACATATAGCTCGCATCATTCGCATTGGGGCCATAACCGCTAGTATTTGTCGAATTCCAAGCAATACCGACCTTGAAAGTAACATTATTGCCACATCCATCTGTAGAAAAAAGACCTGGCGAAGTATAGCCACTGCCTGGCACAACGCCACCTTGAAACAACGGTTTCGCAACAGCATAGTGATCTGATGAGCAATCATCGAGTGTCAGACTGTACGCAAAATCTTTATTATACCTCAAAGCCGCCTTCGATACTGCGGGGGTGCTAGAAGGAGTTGTATCTAAATGCAAGACGATTTTTTGCGCTGAAATATTTAAGACAGCAAAAAGAAAGGCGATTGGAAGAAATGTAGTTTTGATCACAGTAAGTTGTTTTTATTGAGGGCAAAGCTAAATCTTCTTTTAGAAATCTCCAACGAACATGGTTTTATTTGAAGTTTTTTACAAAAAAATGGGTATAAATTCAATGATTTTATTTTAGTTAGAAACAAAAAGTTGAAATACGTCTCTTTTTTGTTTATAAAAAACTAATTTTACGCTTTAAAAAACAGGATAATTGACACAATGATTCGAGAAGAATTCCCGCCTGAAAACAGTCCTTATCAAGGTGGTATCAGCGATGGTTGGCAATATCAAATCCGTTTTGCAGGCTCAAAACTGCAATCAACGCTTGATATGATTCGGATCTTCCTCGAAGAGGAAGGCTACGAGGATATTCCTTTGCCACGTACTTCCGAAGAGCTTTTACATTTTCGATTGCCTTCTAAACAACAGCAAATCAATCTTTTTGGGGACAATGGTTATGTTCATAATCCTATAAAAATTTTATTTGACCCAACAGAACGTGTGACCAAGACCCTTATTTTGTGCATTTTCAATGAAAAAGCGGATAATCACCTGCTCCGTTTTCACGGAAAAATATTGTAATACCCATTTTTAATTGGTAAAAAAACGCATACAAAATGAAACGAATCGCCATAGATATGGACAATGTTATTGCCGACATCACTACAGCCTTTCTGGATTCGCATGAACTTGAGACAGGCATCCGCTTGACACTCGAAGACATCAATGGAAAAATGGAAAAAGAGGCTTTTCCAAAAGTATTTGAGTGGATTAATGAGAAGGGATATTTTAAGGATTTACTCGTTATACCTGATAGTCAACGAGTTATAAAAAGATTAATGGAAAATTATGAAATTTTCATCGTTTCAGCAGCGACGCAATTCCCGAATAGTTTATACGATAAAATGATGTGGATGGAGGAGCATTTCCCGTTCATAGGTTGGCAAAATATCTGTTTATGTGGCTTCAAAACAATCGTCAAAGCGGATATTTTGATTGATGACCATTTCAAAAACCTCGATTATTTTGAAGGTGAAACCTTTCTTTTTACAGCAACCCACAATGTTTTTGCTGATAATGGGCGGCATCGTCGTGTTCATTCGTGGTTGGAAATTGAAAGTATTTTATTGTGATTTTTTGTCATTCTGAGGACAATCACCATGTAAAGCGTTGGTGTTTAAAACCGAATGACGCAGCAAATGGGTTCGAG
>JAYTMI010000356.1:0-8057 GCA_043728625.1 Saprospiraceae bacterium
GCCAAACTGTAATCTCAACACCTATCCCGACATTTTTATCGTCGAAGAATCAACCATCATCAAACGCAAAGGGTATCAACTTGCTGAAATGACCCCCTCCGTAATCATCGAAGTTTTATCGAAAAGCACAGTAGATTTTGACAGAGGTGAAAAATGGCGTTGCTACAAAACGATTGATAGTTTGAAACAATACGTCTTGATTTCACAAGACCAAATATTGGTCGAAACCTTTGAAAATCAAGAAGGTAAGTGGGTTTATAACGATTTTACGGGCGCAGAAGCGGTTGTAACAATTGCAGGTTTGGAGATACCCCTCAGTATATTGTACCAAAATGTTGATTTTTCAGTGGTTGAAGTATAATCTTTAAACGATAACAAAAATTGCATTTTATTTTTTACACGTTACTTATCTGAAAATTTCTAATGAATCAAGGATTGTATCTGCAATGAATGAACGTATAATGGTTTCATTGCGTAAAATGACAGTCGAAAGAAAGTTTGTAGAGCAGTTACCTGTCCGTATCCAAATGATTTTAGGTGGCATCCCACGTTCAATGAGAATATTTTGAAAATCATCGTCCATGGTTATAAGCGCATCGAAACCAAGAGCGCGTGCTTGCTTGAAAATCGTATGGTCATTGGTATGGATAAGCCCTAAATCTTTGACATGTTTTGTATCTGGAAAAGTCAAAGCTAACTTAGACACAAGACGATAAGAGATATTTTCATCAATCAGTAGTTTCATGCGGCTAAAAGAATACGTTGTTGCCGATTAGCGGCAAATTCAAGTGCAACGGTAATGTCTTCTCGTGTCAACTCAGGAAAGTCTTCCAATATTTCATCAAATGACATATCCGATGCTAACCATCGCAGTATGTCTTCGACAGTAATACGCATATTGCGGATGCAAGGTTTACCACTCCTTTTATCGGATTCGATCGTTATGATGTTTTTATATATAAACATACTGTTGTTATTTTAAGCAAAATTATAGATTTTAATCAAAAAATCAATTGTATTTCTTCTTTCTATTTAAAAATCAGTCCCTAATGCTAAATGCAGCATCGGCTTTTGAACTTCCCTCGTTTCGATGCCCCAGCCATAATCAGCGCGAACCACGTAGCCAAAAAGTAAAACCCTTGCACCAAAGCCATAACTCGCTACAATCGGGTCTTTGAAATAATTGACGGTGACGACAACGGGTGTGTTTTTAGTGATGTCTTTTGGCAAGACAATCGTATTAAGCGGATTGTCTCTGCGGAATGGATTCGCACCATGCCAAGCCGTTCCAGCATCGAAAAAGCCAACCAATTGGAAATTGCGCCAAAAAGAAGACGTCAAGGGTTTCGATGAAAAATATTTGACGACAGGCACACGCAATTCAGCATTAAAAACCACATTGGACGTGCCGTTTCGGATATTACGACTGAAGCCCCGCATATTCGCCGCCAAAGTTTGGAAAGCATAATTGTCCTGTGGAATTGAAATATCGTTATTGAAATTAGAAAAAAGTTGATTGTCAATGCCACCCAAAATGAATAAGTTTTTTTCTGCACCAAATGACGTTGCACCCGCAAAACGTGCTGCAAAAATCGAATGTTTCAAAATACGCTCATAGTGGCGTGCATCAAAACCAACAATGCCCATAAAACCTGAATTGAGTTTAAATTTGAAATCATCCACAAAGTCCAATTCAAATTTTTTGACCAAATCCACCCAAACTTTAGCGCGAGACCCCATTTTAGCATTCACTTCAAGGTCAATAGCATTATCAAAAACGTAATCGAAACGGATACCTATACGTTGTTCCTTCAAAGTCGGCGCATTGAGCGAGGTTTGGTCTGTTGCTAATTGCGTATAGCGGTCAGAGCGCAGAGTACCTGTCGCTTGCACCCGTTGATAAATATCGAGTGGATAACGGACTTCATATTGCCCCAAAGTTGTTTGCGTGCGGCTGCGGCGATTGTCTAAAACAGAGCTGTTGTTGTCGCTGAATTTTGTGGATTTGTGATAAAGCGCATAGCGTTTGTCTAATCTTTGTTTTTTGTCATCAAAAAACATAAAAGCCTCATAACCATTAAACGTCGTTGGTATCCGAACGCCGCCTTCGAGCTGGTAGTCTTCAAGCAAATCTTTGAAATTGCCTTTCAACAAAATGCCCATCGGTGGGGTCGTAAAGCCTTGTGGTGTGCCTGCATAACTGTCCAAACCACCAAACAAAAGATTATTATCCAATTTTGAAGTAAAATAATCAGACCTAAACTTTAAACGATACGGTGAAATACGACCAGGACGGAAAACGTGAATTTTTTTATTGTTATCTTCGTTTTTAGTCGCCAAAATCGAATTTTCAGGTATAGATACTGAGGGGGGCTCAATTTTCTGTTCCGTTTTTTGAGGTGTGATTTGAGTCGTTTTCGGTTTTTCATCGGTGTCAAATTCACTTTGAAAAACGTAACTATCAATATCGATTTTCTTTTTTGCAGGCGGTGTTTCTACCTTCGGTTCTGTTATCGGCGCAGTAGTTACAGGCGGTTTTTCAGGTGTTGGCACATTTGTTACAACTGGCTGCATAACACCACTGACAGGCTTGTTGCTCTGCCCTTTTCCCTTTGATTGTTTAATCTGCAACTGCTTTTTCCAATACCAATAATGTGTAAACGTAGCTGTTATCGCTGTATCAAGCTGCAAAGGCACTATTTGCACATGAGGCACCCCCTCAGTATAAAACACTTCTGCGACCTTTCCGACACGCGGTGCAGTGCTTTGTGCCATGATATTATGGTCATAATTCGAGTTGTTTTTAACGATGGCTATTTTTTTCCAAATAGGTTTTAAAACAGAGGAATCAACCTTTTGCGTAGGCGGGAATTGCCGCATAGAGTCTTGCATCACCACAATATCCACCTTTTCTTTAAACTCATTGGTGATATAAAAAATGGTATCGGTACGTACCAAAAAGTCTTCTAAACGCCCTATTTGCCGATTGAAAACGCCGCTTTCGTCCCTTAGAAATGTAAAAAACGTCGTATCAATCGCTGCGGGGCTACGCTCATCGGCATCAGGTGTAGCGGTTAAACGGACAAGGTTTTTGGACGTATCTTCTAAATCTTTATAAAACAAATCGAAACGATTGACAGGCATAACCGAGTCAAGTCGCTCTGTTTCCCAACGTTCATTGAGCCTATTGGATGAAAAAATAATGCCTTTATGCCCTTCCAAATTGACCGTCACCGCATCGAGGTCGTCCCAATGGTCGTTACTCAATTGTCTTAAACCGGTCGTTGCCGTGTTGTAAATAAAAACATCAGAATAGCCCCGTACACTTGCGGTCAAAAGCATATCTTTTCCATTCAAAAAGTCAACGGAAAAGACACGTTGCACATCGGGGTTGAATTTCTCAATCTTAGTTTTAGCTTTTTTATTTTTGACGTTTTTTTCAAAAGTATAGACCTTGTCTCGTTTTTCATAGACCACAAAAAGCCGCTGATTGTCGGGATTCCAAGCTAAAAATGGGTATTGATAGTCCGTTGCTTGAAAAGGATTGCGTGTGCCCCCCCTCAGTATCAACTCTCTTTTTCCTGTCGAAACCTCTTGAATATAGACTTTCCAACGTCCAATTTCATTTTGGATATAAGCTAATCGGTGACCATCGGGGCTGATTTTTACTTGCGACATCGGCAGCTTTCGCTTGTTTTTTATCTTAACTTGCTTGGAAATGGACAATTTAGTGGCATCAACCAATTCGCGTTCATATCTTTTTCTATAAAACTCCATGCACGCCAAACTTGTGGCATCGAAAGGTGTTCCCAACACATACATCACCGCATCGTCGAGGGAGCGATTGATACGGGTTAAATACAGCAGATTGCTGACATTGGCTTTGCCAAATTGTTGTGCGATATAATACCAAAAGGCTTGTCCTGCCAAACGAGGTTCAGCGAGGGCAAATTTGTTGAAATTTTTATATTTTTTTGTTTGAAAAATGTCGCGCATACGGTCGTCAGAATCCGTACTCCACTCCTCACCGATATAAGCCAACAAACCGACTTTAAACCATTCGGGCAAGTTGAGGGAAATGGCATTTTGCACCACTTCTTGCAAATTTGAACCAAACAACATGGCATTTATAAACACCCCTGCAATGCCTTCACGCACCTGTTTCCGCAAATGCGTATGGTCGCCATCAAAATGAACGAACATCTTTTCGCCCACCACTTTGACCTGTCCACTTTTAGTCACAAAGGTTTCCTCTAAACCAATATTTGATTGATGTAAATCCGTAAGGTCGGTATAGACAATGATTTCCATTTTGTCGTTGAGGCGATATTCGAGCGTCTTTTGGATTTCCTCGAAGTCCATTTCAGCCATTTGCGCTGCCGCTTGACCGACGAAACGACCTTGACCGTACCAGTAAGTGATGAAGTTTTCACTTTCATACTGATCCCAATCGTCAAAAAGTTTATGAAATTGTACCCGATTTTTGCCGAACTGCATCTGGTTGATTTGTCCGAGGGCAAAAAGTGGCAATAAACAAAGCCAAGCAAGTGTTAGTTTTTTTATCATGGTCGTTGTATGTATGCTAAAAGTGTTATGATGCCAAATAAAACTTCAAATTCGGAAAAATCTACGAAACGAACAAAAATTTAAACGTTAAAATTGCTTGAATAGTTGTATTGCTGTATTGTTATAGAGCTGTATGGTTGAATAGTTATTAATCATACAGCAATACAACGCTTAAAACGTTACGAAAATGATAAATAGCCTTCTAAAAGAAATCCTTGGCTAAAAATTTGCGTCCTTTATAGATATGGAAACTTTTCTTAAAATACTGCCCTTTTCGGCACTTGATGATGCGGCACAGTGGTTGGCGTTTGGACTTAACTTAGCTTATGTGGTTTTGGCAGGTCGGGGCAATGTTTGGTGTTGGTTTTTTGGTTTTTTTGGAACAATTTTCCAGTTTGTTGTTTGTGTAGATGCCGATTTAAAGTCCGATGCGGCTTTACAGGTCTATTATGCTTTTTCAGCTATTTATGGTTGGTACAGTTGGCAGGAACGAAATGAAGACGGTGCGCCCCTTGATATTTCACAGATACCCCTCAGTATGCACCTCAAAATTGGCTTAGTTGGTGTGGCGGTGGCTATTCCGTTGGGTCTTTATTGGCAATCGGCGGCATTTCGGTTTGAGGATGCTTTTTTGGCAGTGTTTAGTATTATTACAACATTTTTGACTGCCCGCAAGGTCTTGGAGTCTTGGTTCTATTGGATAATTATTGATTTCAGTTATGCGCTTATCTATTTCAGTCGAGACAAATATATCATGGCGGTTTTGTCCATTATTTATTTTGCTTTTTCGATTCGAGGCTTTTTCCTTTGGCGAAAATCAATGAACTTATCTACTATCCGAACGTAACGGTTTTAGCAAAAAATACTGAGGGGGGTATTTTTCTCAGCATCATTTTATGACTTATCAAATGGCTAACAAAAGTGCCGTCTTGCTTGATAATCAATTCAATACAAAACAAACATGAGACATCCCGAATTTTGTAACAACGAAATTCGGGATGATTCATGTTTAAGTGATTTGTAACTGCCAATTAAGCCCTAAATAGTAGATTTTCAACAATTTAGACATTCAATCTTTTATATTCAGAAGTTCTTTGTTTCTTTGCCTTTATAAATTATGGAAAAAAATTATTATAAAGAATATTATCACCTTGAACGAGAGCATTGGTGGTTTCGTGCACGCGGTAAGATACTGTTAACTCATTTGAAACGGATTTTCACTGGACAACCCAATATCCGTATCCTCAATATTGGCGCCGCAACTGGTCGGTCTAGCGAATTATTGATGCAATTAGGCGATGTCACATCACTGGAATTTGATAAAGATTGTTACGAATTTAGCCGTGATATTGTAAAAATCCCGATTTCCCAAGGGTCAATACTCGACCTCCCCTTCTCTGACAATACATTTGATTTGGTTTGTGCCTTCGATGTTATCGAACACGTTGACGACGATGAACTTGCTGTTGCCGAAATGCGGCGCGTCTGCAAACAAGGTGGTGTGATGTGCGTTACCGTTCCCGCTTTTATGTTCCTTTGGTCAGAACACGATGTTGTCAATCATCATTTCAGACGTTATACCTCGCCGATACTGAGGGGGTTGTTTTTAGGGAAAGATGAACCGATTTTTCATACGTATTTCAACTTTTGGCTCTTTTTCCCGATTGCTACCTTCCGTTTCTTAGCAAAAATTTTACCTTTGAAGAAAAAACAAACTGCAGACGAAACAGCTTCAGATTTTAGCGTCGGCAAGGGACTTTTATTAAATCGTCTATTGTATAGCATCTTCAAGTCCGAAAATGGGTTTTTAAAGCGATTTATCAAGCTGCCTGTGGGGGTTTCACTTTTATCAACTTGGCGAAAAACTATTTAAATACTTCTTTTAAAAATCTACAATTATGCAAAATCTCAATTGGCTCATCATTCTGGGTGGTTTGGTTTGTGCTTTTGCATAAAGAATAAAGCTTTGAGCTTGCGTCAAGTATTAAATTTGACGCAAGTTCAAAGCTTTTTATTTTCACCCCATTGACTACATTTTAAACAAACTTTCATACCCCAAACCCGCCGAAACAGAGCGCAAAGGACGCGAAACATTATTCAAAATGCCATCCCAAGTATAGGAAAGCCGCCGCGCCCGATGATCATTGATTTGTTGGTCGAAACCAAGGCGATTGTATAATCTAAAAACCTTATTAACGGTTACAATTTTACCCGTTTTCATCACTTTTTTTGCAGAAAAATCATTGCTTTTCATGGGCATAAGACCAATGAAGCTTGGGCGCATCGCAAATGTTAAAAGCGGTGTCAACAGTTCATCGTTGAGTCGCCACGAATTATTGATTTTTTTCTGAACAAAACCACCTGCATTGAGCGACAAATTGGCTTGGTAGCCAAAAAGGTTATTGCTCGGCAAATTGTAGGTGCGCCCATCGAATAGCAGCGTAATCGCTCCACCAAAATAACGATTCCAACCTTCGATATCATAGACATTGTTGATGCGTCTATAATAAGCATAGCTGACTTCAAACGTATTGGTTTCTGCGCTCGATAATTGTTTTTCAGGCTTAGGTCGTGTTTTAGGTTTGATTTGACCTGTTGCAAAACTAAGCGTAATGCGTGAAACAACGTCCCTTCCGACTCGCTCATAGCCCACTCTTAAGGTGGAATTTAAGCCCCGATACATGAGTGAAGAGTGACCTTCATCGCGTACTTTGACAATGGGCATGCTGAGTCCGAGGAAAAAATAGGTGTCTCCTAATGGTGTCCGTGGCTCTTGTGCTGTTAAAGAAGAGATAAAAAAGAGACTAAAAATCAGTATTTTTATTGATTTCATAGTGAAAATTAAATGTTGTTGCCCAAAAGTGGTTTCAATCTCCGATAGAACTGGATTGCATTTATGTTCTATCGAAGCGTAAAACAACCAACAATATTTTGTAAATTTAGTATTAAATTAAAACCTTTTTTGAAAAATACTTTTAGAGAAAGTTTGTTTTTTAAACAAAGTCTGCTACTTTCGCAGAATAATTCTAAGTGTATAAATCACATTAAGTTTCCGATGAACATTTTTTTAGGACTTTTTTTTACATTTTTTTATGAAAAACGTAAACTTCCTAAAAATTAATCGTTGATACAATAATGAGTAGAATGATTTTAGAATCTATATACTGAGGGGTTAGATAATCACCCTCATTTAATTCTTTTTTTAAATATAAAAACGCAATCATGACAGCTGTAATGGAATCAACGCAGTATCAACCACTAACAGTCGCTGACAAAAAGAACACAAAAATCGTCGCCACTGTTGGTCCTTCTTGCAACGAATATAATCAATTACTTGAATTGGCTAAGGCAGGCGTTAATGTGTTTCGCCTTAATTTTTCACATGGTGAACACGCCACACACTTGAAAGTTATTGAATACATCACATATATCAACGAAAAATATGGCTCACACTTAGGTATTCTTGCCGATTTGCAAGGACCTAAACTCCG
>JAYTMI010000357.1:0-11385 GCA_043728625.1 Saprospiraceae bacterium
ATGGTATCGCGTCCCGCATCAAATCTTTCGGCAGGCGCATTGTTTAAAACACCATTATCCGTGCCACCAAAATTTAAGCGAACACCGTTGCGACCCACACTGCCGTTGAAGTCGTTTATCCAAAGAGCATAGTATTTTCCTTGTTTGACATCTACACGCCGAACCATACCATCAAATAAGTCAGGTGCAACTAAACCTATACCTTCGCAAGTATCTGTCACTGTTATCGTCTGACCTGACGTATTAATATAAGTATCCGCCATACCTGTCTGTCGGTTAGGTGTTGTCGTGCCGACACCATAAGAACTTCTGATAGGCGCATTGTTCTTCGTAAAAGTACAGATTTGGCTTACACTGTCCATGCCGCCGTACATATTGAAGTCAATGTCAAAAGTTGGGTCACTGCCCAAAGGACTGATTGTAAAACCAAACTTGCCATCGACTTTAGCTTGGAAATACAAAAAGACAAAATTGTAACGTCCCGCACCACCTAAGCCTGAAATACAACCTGCATTCGTTGCGCCAGCTGTAAAGAACGTTGAGTCGCCTTGAACCGACAAATCCAAAACAATGTCAGAAGGGTTTTGATTTGAACAGTCGTTCAAAGTCAATGCCTTACTACAAGAACCGGCGTTTGGCAAACGGTTCAAACAAGGCACTGTATCAATCAGAATATTGTAAGGCATACAAGCCTCACGACGAGATACAACAAAATAGTAGTCGCCTGGTGCTTCTAAAGTGACATTTATAGCCGTCACAGTATCGCGAGTGCCATTTACAGTGCCTGTTTTGATACATGTCGCGCCCGGAGTTCCGGGGCAACCCAGATAAATACCCACATTCGCACCTGTATGTGTACCCGGCGAAGTGGAAGTCGGAATACCCGTCAAAGTCACTTTGATACACTGCGCACCTGCCGATGTGTATTTATAAATATGGTCTTTACCTTGTAAAAAATTATTTGCTGAGGCGGGTGTACAAGGACTTGTGGTAACGCCATCAATGTCGTCGTTACAAGTCGTCGCACCTGTTTGACTAAATGGCAAACTTGGAATCAAATCAGGTGCGGCGCAAGAAGTCGGCGCGGGTGGATTACAGACTAATAAAGACCGCCACGAGCATTTAAAGCCACGTGAATTCACGGAACCATCTGAGTAAAACTTCAGCAGCACCCAGTCCGTTCGTAATTGCAAAATAATCGGTAGCTTGTTCGATGCCCCTGTAATGCGGTCAAGCCGTTTATTTGTCCGACCGTCAAAAATGACTAAAGAGTCAAAGTTGGCTTCCAAACTGAGGGAGTCAATTGTCAACTCAATACAACCTGTCGCAGAAGGGCGAATGTTGAAAGTATAACCATTTTGGTTATTCCCATAGTTGGTATTTGGTCCACCCGAATCATAGACTGTACCGACACATGCCGTAGTCGTTTGCGGAATCGGACGCATATTATATATAGGGTCAATCGGTTCAATACAAACCGTAAAACGCCCGCCCAAGTCCGTACTCAAAAAGCTACCAACTTGGATAAAATATGTCGTTCCCGCACGCATACAACCCGCGTCAAGGCTCACAGCATTCGTGTCTTGCGACACAAGGCGCGTCCCGCAATATTCCTCGAACAAGCCTGTGCCACAATCGCCGATATACATCGCCACTTGTGGGTTTTTGATACTGTCCACTGCCGTAACGCCGCGCACCGTGATACGATAGTTCAAGTTACCGCCTACTGAGGGGGTCGTAAACTTGAACCACACGTCTTTGAAAGCACGTAAACCGTTGAAACAGCTTGGATTAGGTGAACTTGATGTGCCTGTTGCATCACTCGCACCAACATTCGTATAAATGTCCGTTGGGCAAACGCCACCTGCTGCGATAGACGTGAGTGTGATTGCACCCGAACAGTTATCGTTCAAGGGTTGTGCAACGGCAAGGTTTGCCAGCAATAGAAAAATAGGGAAGGTCAAAAATTGCTTCATACGAAGTAAATGTTTACAAAACATATAAATCGGAATTTTTTAACGAAGCATATAGCTTCGCAAAATGTTTGGAAAATTATTATTCAGTGAATAGTTTATAATGGATAATGGATAAACAAAACTATCCATTATCCATTATAAACTATCCATTATCAACTATCATCTATTCTTTCATCTTTAAAACGACTTCATTGTCACGCATCACAACTTCCAACTCGCGGCGTTCATTGAGCCACCTCAACATGGCTTCACCCATAAATTCTCGCCGCCAATCATTGCCATCACTGCTAAAAATATCTTCGCCCGCTTTGGCATAAGTCAAATCTGATTTGTTCAAAACCAGTGACGGTGCAACGCCACTCTCCATACACTTGTATTTGACTAAACCATGCAACAAATCCATCGAAACCTCCTTTTTCGGGTCTTCTTTACTGAGGGGGGGCAATCTTTTTAAAATAGCCAACTCCTCATCTGTTGGTTTCGTCTGATACAGTTTTTGGAACATATCCCAATGCTGTACAACCAATCTATCTGGAATAATACGTGAATCCATGAGGGCTTGTTTCCCAGAATCAACACTCCGAATGATGGGAGCAATAAACTTAGATTGCAAAACCATATCTTTCGAGTGATTGAGTCGTTGCGCTTCTTGCCGCCGCCACTCATAAAGGCGCAATAGAAACACCTGTTTCGGCAACCGAAGGCTTTGCATCATTGTGTTCATCAAAGCCTCGCGGTGTGGGTCACGGTCGTAATACTGAGGGGTCTCCCAACGTTTGGATTCAGAAAAAAGCCAGGATAACCGATTATTAACCAATAGTTTATCCTGCATTTTTTGATATAATGTATGCAAATGCAGCACATCGCTCAAAGCATATTCCAACTGCTTTCGTTTTAACGGTCTCGCTTCCCAATCGGTTGCGGCGTAACCTTTATCCAAAAACACATTTAACTCTTTTTCTACCAATTTGCCATAAGAAGCTGGATAGCCATGCCCTATAAAACCACCTGCTAACTGTGTATCAAAAATATTTTTTGGAATCGTTCCAAAAAGGTTGTTCAACAAACGGTAATCATTCTCTCCCGCGTGTGTTATTTTCAGAATACGCTCATCTTCAATGAGTTGTAAAAGCAAACTCAAATCTGAAACAGCTAAAGGGTCAATCAAATAAAACCCATTAGGTGAAGCCACTTGAATCAAGCAAAGAAGAACCTCGAACCGTTTTTCCCCTATAAATTCAGTATCAACGGCAAGCCATTCAACAGCATAGTTATCGTCATAAAAAGTTTTCAGTGCTTCAGGGGTTTCTACAAGCGTGTAATTGCTGGGTTGCCGCATTATTGGATTTATTACGTTCAGTTTTCAGAATCGGAGGACACACACATAATCAAAACATTGATTTTCAATAGCTTAAAAAAGCCTCTGCCGCCCATTTTTTTTTATTTTATCAAACATTGATTTCGTAAAGGTAAACAGATGATTTAATTTAAAAAAAAAATTATCTGAAAATCTTTTCAACATAACCTAAAAAACACAACTTATTACAAACCTTACAAGCCTAAAATGAAAAAACGCAACACCCAATTATCATGGGCATTGCGCTTTTTCTTATTTTCTATAACAAAATGAGGCATTATGTTGTCTCTCGAAGCTGTTTTAGGCAGTCAATGAGTTCTTCGGTCTCCTTATTGTCATTTGAACATAATTGCTTTTCTAAGCTCAATTCTAATATTTCAGACACTTCAGAAACCAGTTTTAACCCTTTTTCAGTGATTGACACATGACTAATACGGCGATCTATCGTCGAAACTTGTCGAGCCGCAAGGTTTTTTTCTTCTAATCTGTCAACCAACCGAGATGTATTTGAGTTTTTATCAATCATCTTTTCTGTCAATCCTTTGAGAACCATGGTATTAGGATATTGCACCGCCAAAATACGTAAAGTGTTGAATTGAGGCAGCGTCAAGTTAAAATTTTTGAGCATCACTGACATAGAAAGCTCTACCCGTGAAGAAAGTGATAAAATGTTGATAGCGACACTAATATATTTTATGGAAGAGTGCTTGCTTCGTTGTTCGTCTTTTTGATACATAAATATGACCATTCAAATGATTAGCAAATATAATTTACAACTATCGTTACGTAAACGTTTCGCTATGTTTATTTCTCTGGTTCATTTCAGACGAAAAAAAATATTAAAGACACATTTTTATTGGACAACAAAATTTCACATAAAACATATCTCATCTACGAAAAAGCACCCCTCAGTATTCAAACCAAGAGAGTGCCTTTGTTTCGTTATTTGTTATTCGTTGAATCGTCATCCGTAAATCGATTTAAAACAGGTAACGAATAACGATTCAACGAATACCCAAATTACAAATTAATTATCTGTGTACCGTCAGGAATGACAGCATTCTTCTTCACTACGACAATGCCATCTACAATCGCGTAGGCATCAAACTCCTGTCTTCCCAGATTTGTACCACCGCCTTTTATGACAACATTATCACCAATACGACAGTTTTTATCCAATATGGCATGTTCGATTTGACAATTTTTGCCAACACCAATATGCGCTTTGTTCTTTTGTACCAATTCCGTCAAATGCTCATAATAGTCTGCTCCCATCATAATGACGTTTTTCATCACCGTTTTTTCGCCAATCCGACTCCGAATACCTATTACGCAGCGTTCCAAACTTTTAGCATGACTGACCACACCTTCTGCAACGATTGTCTTTTTGATGGTCGTACCAAAATATTTACTCGGTGGCAACAAGCGCGTCCGCGTATAAATCATTTTTTCGTTATCAAAAAGGTCGAACTTAGGTATCGCATCCGTCAATTCCAAATTAGCTTCAAAAAACGAACTGATATTACCAATATCCGTCCAATAACCATTGTACAGATAACTCGCCACCCTCAAACCTGAATTGATAGCCGCCGGAATGATTTCCTTACCAAAATCCGTGGCATCAGGGCGTTCATCGAGCAAACGTTGCATCGTTGCCTTGTTGAAAATATAGATACCCATGCTCGCAAGGTAGTTTTTACTCGCTTTTTGCTCCGCTTTTGGTACCGGCGACACCCAATCGGGCAACAGTTCAGCTTTAGGCTTTTCTATAAAACTCTCAATCATCCCTTTTTTGTCCACCTTCATAATACCAAAATCCGTAGCATCTTTGGCATTCACAGGAATCGTCGCAATCGTCAACTCTGCTCCCTTGAGAATATGCTCCTTTGCCATCGCCAAAAAGTCCATTTGGTACAATTGGTCACCCGACAAAATGAGAATATAATCATGGTCATGCGTATTCATGTGCCGCAGCGACTGACGCACCGCATCTGCTGTCCCTTGAAACCAGTTTGGGTTGTCGGGCGTTTGTTCAGCCGCCAAAATATCTACAAAACCACGACTAAAATGGTCAAAATTGTAAGTATTTTTGATGTGTTGATTCAACGAAGCCGAGTTAAACTGCGTCAATACAAACATCCGACGCACGCCCGAATGGAGGCAGTTTGAAATCGGAATATCAATCAGACGATACTTTCCAGCAATCGGAACGGCTGGTTTTGAACGATCTTTGGTCAAAGGTGACAGACGCGAGCCTTGTCCACCGCCCAAAATAAGGCTGACCATTTTAATACTTTTTTCCATAAAACTTTGTTTTTGCTTGATTCCTTTAAAAAATTGGTTTTCATAAACTTTTCAAGTCTCAGTGAGAGACCCCCTCAGTATATTCTAAGTTGTTAGCGGTAAATTTAGACTTTCATTTTAAATTTCCATTCATTTACAAAATAAAAAATTGTTTTTTCTTTATTTTTCTCATAAAAAAGGACTCCGAACAAACCGCTTTTACAAACGGTCGTCGGAGTCCTCAATACTTCTAATTTTGAAGATTTATTATGAATATTCACCTACCATTCATATTAGGTAAATTTAGTAGTGATATGATTCGGAAAATCCAAAACTACTACTTTTACCTTTTTTTTTAAACCTTTTTTTGTGAAAATCTAACAACTCGCTCTCGATATTCGTAACGGACTATTGTGCTACAGTCCTTTAATCCAAATTCTTAGCAGGATGTTTCCGTCCATGATGACAACTGGTGCAGTTGATGGACGATTTTTCATCCAAACCTTTCATCGTTTGGAGCAATTCTTTATTGATTTTAGTGGTCATAGCCGCCATATCACGAGCAAGTTGCTTGTCATTTTTAGCTTCGTCTGACCATTTATTGACGTTGTGGCAGTGGTTGCAACCCACGCCGAGTGCCTTACTCCAACCTTCATTCATGACATTCAGCATCCGTTCGGCACTCAGGTTTTTAAACAATTTGATGTTTGTAAAAACAGAATCCGCACGCATATTTTCCTTGCCTTTTATGTCCGCCAAGACTTCATCAACCATCCGTTGACGTTCTTTTCTCAAGCTGTCTTGATTGATGGGTGTGGGGCGTGGACGGTTGCCTTGTGGAGGAGGAGGTTGTTGCCAAGCGAGTAGCACGACGATGATAGGAATGAGCAGAACAAACAGTTTTTTCATAAAAAGAGGTTTTTGATTAAAAAATTAGTTTCACAATTTAATGCTGAAAGCTATGAAAATTTTGACATGTTTTTTGTATTTTAAAAGTCAAATTTTTTATGTCAGTATTATGTCAAAATAATATTTCGACAAATAACGATTTTTTACTTCCGTTTTTGTCGTATGTATATATATGATGTCAACACAGCGTTAGGATAAGGCAACTTAAGGTTTAGTATAACAAGTAAAAACTGCCCATTAGTTATAGAATATAAATATTTGTGGGCATACGTTAGGATTATCCATTAAAGCCCATTATTTTTGTATAGTAAAAGAAAAAAAATACAAAATTGTAACAAAAAACGACATTAAAATTATCGTCTCACTCATCAATTGGAACTCGATTAATATTTAAGAAGCTGTGTTTTTTATGAAAACAACAATTTCTTACCCCTCAGTATTTTGCCCTGTGTACATCATTTATAACCATTTTATCTCACGAACAACACGACGTGCAACATGAAAATCGAGCTAAAACTCTGCAGTTTATTTTTTTTCGGATTACTATCTTTCTTAACAGGCTGTAAAAAAGAGCCGGAGTATGCCGTTCACTTTCGCGTTAAATTTGATGGATTGCAAGAACGCCTTGACAACAAAGGCTTTCCTGCAGGTGTCGGTTCAGGTAGGGCGGCACAAACGCCTTTGATGAATCAAATTGGTATCCAACAAATAGAGTTGACGACTAATAATACAACCGCACTGGGCAAGGGCTTGGTGTTGCTAACGACACCCGAAACACTGGCAGGAGGGGAAGGGGCTATTGATTTTTTACAAGTCAAAATGGCAAAAGAAGGCGAGGTGTTTTTAACCGTTCCTATGAAAAATTTCGGAATAGGTCGCTATGAATGGGCGAGGGCTTCTGTTGCCTATCAAAATTTTGATATTTTATTTAATATGTACAATGTACCTTTTTCAGGAACTTTTCTTGACCAAAGAGGCACTTTAGCGTCGTTTTTAGGGCATAACAATTATTTGACACCCTATAAAGTGTGGAGTAAATTGGACCACGTGACGACGGGAAATTTTAAGCAAGGTTATTGGTGTTTTGAAACCAAACTGGTATCCTCTTATGCATCGAATGATAAAATGTTTAATGGTCAATCGCCCGAAGGCTCAACAACGGTTGTCAATGTCTTGTCAACGACGGTACCTAATCCGTTGGGTTCGGGCGTGATTACAGGCAAGTTTGATACCCCCCTCAGTATCACAGGCAATGAAACTCAAGATATTTATATCACGCTATCATTCAGCATCAATCGTTCTTTTGAATGGGAAGAATCCGTCGAACGCAACGGTAAATGGGATTATAATGCTCAGGCTAATACAGGTCAACCTGTCATAGAAAAAGTGATTGATACAGGTTTGCGCGGCTTAAAAGTGATATATGATATAAAATGATTCCAAAATTCTAATGTATTCACGTTGAAATTTTGGAATCATTTTAAGTCACTAATATATTTCACTAATTTAACGGCTTCTTCATCGCTTAGTTTTCCGCGAATATCGTTGGCTTTACAATATTGTTCAATCATTTTTTCATGGGATTTAGGTGCAAGGCTTATGAGATTTGATTTCTTCAAATTCATTTCTACAAAATAAGATTTGTTGCCCGTTTTGACATAGTATTTCACAATTTCTTCAAACCAATCGTAGGCTTTGCCCACCGTTACGATGCCTTTGTCTTCAAGGTTTGCTTTGCGGAAAACTTTTTTGACATCTTTAACCAAAGTGAAGTTATCGCTATCAAAAAGAATGATTGAAAAGTGATTATTATCTACTACATCGGGCAATTTTACTTTTTTTATAACATAATGAGTCCCATTTTGTGCGGTTAATTCGAGAGCTAGCAACTCACGATTGTAGAGAATACGCTCCTCTCCCGTACCTAATTTGAGCCAGATGGTATTATTAATGAGTTCAAATTTATATTTCATTTTATCCCGCACTACTGCAGAATCATTTAGGGTTAGTGCACCCTCTAACCATTCTTCAAACAAAAAAGGTGAGCCTTGAACACCTTCGTATCGGTTGTCAAAACCCGTTGCTTGGCGTGAGTTGGACGCATTGAGCGCTTTTCTCATCTCATCGGTTTTCGTAAAACTGTTCATCGTGGCGTTATCGACACCTTGTACAACGAGTTGAGCAGAGGATATGGAAACAATCGAAATTGAAAAGAAGAAAATGAAGAACTTTTTCATATTGTTATAGGAGATTTGAATGAAAAAAATGGTAAATTTAGCTTTACAAAGATAATTTTATTTCAATAAACAACGCATTAATTTTGGCGTATTGCGATGCGAAAGATTATTCATATAGACATGGACGCTTTTTTTGCCAGCGTCGAACAACGAGACAACCCTGCTTTACAGGGCAAACCTATTGCCGTGGGAGGCTCGGGGCGGCGTGGGGTTGTGGCAGCGGCGAGTTACGAAGCACGTAAATATGGTGTTCATTCAGCTATGCCGGGTGTTATAGCGGCACGGCTTTGTCCGCATTTGATTTTTGTAAAGGGAAATTATGAGCGTTATCAAGAAGTAAGTCGTCAGATTCGTGATATTTTTGAAGAATACACTGATTTAGTTGAACCCCTCAGTCTCGATGAGGCTTATTTAGATGTAACTGAAAATAAGTTTGGGATGGCTTCTGCCACCATTATTGCACAGGAAATACGTCAAAAGATTTTTGAAAAAACGGGATTAACGGCTTCCGCAGGCGTGAGTTTTACGAAGTTTTTAGCCAAAACGGCTTCGGATTTCAATAAACCCAATGGTTTGACGCTGATTAAGCCCGAAGAAGCCATTCCCTTTTTAGAAAAACTACCCATTGAAAAATTTCATGGCATCGGTAAAGTCACTGCCCAAAAGATGCGGAAAATGAATATCCGGTCTGGGGCAGACTTGAAACAACTGAGCGAAATTGACCTCATTCGTCGTTTTGGAAAAGTGGGGCGACATTATTATCGCGTTTGTCGCGGCGAAGACGAAAGCCCTGTCAACCCGAATCGTGTTCGAAAAAGTATTGGTGCGGAGGAAACATTTAAAAATGATATTGAAGACATAGAGGAGATGAAAGCCGAGCTTGTGCCTATCATTGACCGTGTTTTTAAATACATGACGAAAAAGGACGTTTTTGGGCGGACACTCAATTTGAAAGCTAAAAGTGCAGACTTCCAGACTTTTACGCGCTCAAAGACATATCTACAGGAACTCAAAAATAAAGACGATATACTGAGGGGGGTATATGAATTGCTGGAAGCCAATATTGCGGATTTTGGCAAAGTCCGCTTGTTGGGTATCTCTTTTTCAAATTTGACTCGTGAACAAGTTTTAGACGGGATTCAACTTGAATTAAATTTAATCGTCTAAGTTTTTGATAATCAATGAGTTAATATATTGGTGTGAAATTATTTTCAGAATTATTTTAAAAAATGTTTGGAGATGAAAAAAGTCGCCCTATATTTGCACCGCAATTAGCCGCAAGGCGATACAAATTGTTGGAAAGATTTGGTAGCTCAGCTGGTAGAGCATTTGACTTTTAATCAAAGGGTCCTGGGTTCGAATCCCAGCCAGATCACAATTTAAAATTATAAAGCGTTGTAAGTCAATCACTTACAACGCTTTTTTTGTGCCTAAAAACTATCGCCTTTTGAAAGTCGGCATTGAAACCATCATTAAGCAATCGTTATGCTTTTTCGGCAGAAACAAAATCAATTGAAACAGAATTGACACAATGCCGAGCGTTTTTAGGCGTAAATCGCTCTCCTTTAAATATGTGTCCGAGATGCGCACTGCAATTGGCGCAGACGATTTCGATGCGCCGCCCGTCGGCATCGGGCACTTCTTTAACGGCTCCATCTATCTCATCATCGAAAGAAGGCCAGCCACAACCTGAATCGAATTTGTGTTCTGACCGATATAAAGGCGCATCGCAACGGCGGCAGACATAGTAGCCCGCTTCGTAGTGCTTATTGAATTTGCCCGTTCCAGGGTATTCCGTACCTTTATAAACGATGACACGCTCTTCTTCTGGTGTCAATACATTGAATTTTTGATTTGTAGTATTCATTATTAGTTATTTTTAAGTGTATGGTTAAATTATTGACTGTCAATAATTTAACCATGCAGCCTTACAACAATTCAACCTATTTTTTTTCAAACGTCAAAGATACGGAGTTCATACAATAACGCAAGCCTGTTGGTTTAGGACCATCGTCAAAAACGTGACCTAAGTGGCTGTCGCAACGGGCGCACACGACCTCATCTCTCACCATGCCGTAACTGTTATCGCGGTGGTCGTTGATATAAGTTTTTTTAATGGGTTCATAAAACGAAGGCCAGCCAGTGCCAGATTCAAACTTGGTTTTGCTTGAAAAAAGCGGTAAATGACAAGCGGCGCAGTAGTAAGTGCCTTCTTCGTGGTTGTCCCAATACTTGCCTGAAAAAGCGCGTTCCGTTCCTTTTTCACGTAGGACTTGGTAGGCAAGGCTATTGCCCAACTGTTTTTTCCATTCAGCTTCTGATTTGACTATTTTTTTTAAGGTAGTATCGCCATCAACAGTTGCCATGGCAGTTGTAGCTGTTGAAGCGTTGACATACTGTCCAGAGGGCTCCTTTTGAAGAGGGGTGTTTTTGACTTGGCAAGCCATAAGAATGGCAAAGGAGGAAATAAGAATGACTTTCATCGTGACTTTTTTAAATTTGTTGAAAAGATTTTTTTTTATAATGCAAAGATGGTTTTTAGACATCACAAAATTCTCACAACTCATAAACTTTATTTTTAGGTTAAATGTTTTTAAAAAAAGACTTGGAAATCCAACAGTTT
>JAYTMI010000358.1:0-2092 GCA_043728625.1 Saprospiraceae bacterium
TGTAAAAAAGGTTATTTTTGTAAAAAAAATAACTCATGGAAACGTTAAAAACACCATTGAATGAGCCGCAATTAGAGCTTTTAAAAATGTTTGCATCCAATATTTCCGAAACCGATTGGCTTGAAATCAAACGGCTTATCGTCCGTTTTTTTGCTAAAAAAGCAATGGATTCTGCTAATGAAACTTGGGATAAAAATGCTTGGACAGCAGAAGATGAACAACGAATGCTTGAAACCCACATGAGAATACCTTATAAATCATCCGACTGATGCCACCTAAACTCGTTATTGATACGAATATTCTCCTCGTCTCTATTTCAGAACGCGCCGAAAATCATTGGCTTTTTGAAGCTTTTCTTGATGAAATTTTCACATTGTGCGTTACAACGGCAATTTTGAATGAATATGCCGAAATTTTGGAAAAACACATGGGTGGTCAAACAGCAGAAAATGTTTTAAAAGTCATTGAGAACGCGCCAAATGTCTGGTTTGTCGATAAATATCTCCGTTGGGGGCTTATAACTACTGACCCAGATGATAATAAATTTGTAGATTGTGCAATTGCTTCCAATGCAAAATACATTGTATCACAAGATAAACATTTTAATATTTTAAAATCTATTGACTTTCCTCGAGTCGAAGTTATCCGAATTGATGCGTGTAAAAAGTATTTGATTAATCAAAAAATATGACACATCTTATTAATCTTTTCCCATTAGTGCGTTTCGCGCCATCAAGTATAACATGACAAATATAAGCCTTTTAAGCAAGCTCTGCTACCTACTTAATCAAGAACTGATTGAGCTTGCGCAACGGTTTCAGATAGGTCGTATAAAACTTCGGCTGTAGATGATTGATTTGCCAGGCGGCGCGGTCTTCTTTGTTGGCTTGGAGGCGATTTTTAAGGCTGGCTGTACTTTGCCCCCCTATCCGCATTCTGATGATAATATCAGGGAGATAGGCAACTTTTATATCGTGTTTGTATAAAAAACGGAGCATCAATTCATAATCAGCGGCACTTTTTAGTTGGGTATTGAAAACACCGTATTGCTCATAGACTTCTTTTTTAACAAAAAAAGTCGGATGTGGAGGCATCCAACCGAATAGGAAATTCTTCTTTTTATATTTTCCAGCTATCCATGTCCGCTTTATTTGGCTGGTATCTTTTTCATTGACGAAGACCAAATCAGCATAAACGGCTTCTATATCGGGATGGTCTTTAAAACATTGGGCTACATTCGCTATAACATCATGGTGGTTGTAAAAATCATCGGAATTTAAAATGCCGATCACATCGCCACTCACCAATCGGATGCCTTTATTCATAGCATCATAAATTCCTTTATCAGGCTCTGAAATCAGCCGTGATACTGAGGGGTATGCTTCAACTATTTCTAAGGTATTATCTTTGGATGCACCGTCAACAACAACATGTTCAATATCGGGATAGCTTTGATTTTTAACACTTTCTAAAGTATCCTTTATTGTTTTTGCGCTGTTATAGGTCGCTGTGATGATAGAAATGGTCATTTATCTCGTCTAACGATTAGATTGCCCAATACTAACATATCCATTTTAGTTCGTAGGTAACATTCCAAAGCGTGTTCAGGCGTGTTGACAATCGGCTCGTTTTCATTAAAAGAAGTATTTAATAATATTGGCACACCTGTTTTATCATTAAACCGCTTGATAAGATTGTAATAATGATAGTTGTCTTTTTCTTCAACGGTTTGTAAACGCCCTGTACCGTCCACGTGCGTAACAGCTGGAATGATGGCATGTTTTTCAGGTTTTATCGGAAATACTTTTTCCATAAAAGGCACGCTATCATCTTTTTCAAAATAATCGGCTGTATATTCCCTCAATATGGAAGGTGCAAACGGGCGGAAACTTTCACGGCGTTTGATTTTCGTATTCAATAATTCTTTCGCATCTGCACGGCGCGGATCGGCGAGAATTGAGCGATTGCCCAAAGCACGAGGACCAAATTCTGCTCTGCCTTGAAACCAACCGACAACGCCGGCATTGATTAAACAATCCGAAACGATGTCGTACAATTCAGTATCTTCATGTCGGGTGTAGTTGATGTTGCG
>JAYTMI010000359.1:0-3645 GCA_043728625.1 Saprospiraceae bacterium
GACTCGAAAGACAAATTATGCGCTTGACGACTTCCTTTTTGGAAAAACTGGTCATAATTATTGTAAACAGGCAACCCATCTGCCAATTTTGGACCGAAAAAACGGAATTCATTGGCATCAAAAGCACCATTCAAACCACGTGTGAAGGTCGTTTGCGTTTGAGGTACACGATAGACTTCATCCGTACTGAATGAATTGTCGTAACTGACTTTACCACGACCTTTAGAGCCTTTTTTTGTGGTAATGATGATGGCACCCGATGAACCTTGGCTACCATACAAAGCCGCTGCTTCAGGTCCTTTCAAGACGGTAACGCTTGCAATATCATTCGGATTGATGTCTGCGCCACGGTTTTGATAGTCATTGCCACGATTGGGTTGGTCACTGACCAAAGCACCTTGGGCGAATGTAGTGTTGTCAATTGGCAGACCATCAACAACAAAAAGCGGGGAATTACTGCCGCCAATAGACGATGCACCGCGCAACTGAATCAAAGCTGAAGAGCCTGACGCACCACTCGTGGTCACCATCATCAAGCCCGCTACACGACCTTGCAAGGCTTCCATGAAGTTGTCGCGCTGCGTTTCAGCTATATCCGCACCACTAACAGTTTGGTTATTCGTCGTCAAACTACGTTGCGTTTGCGTCAAACCGAGAGCTGTTACGACTACTTCACCCAATTGTTGGTTGCCTCCTTTTAGAGTGATATTGAGCGTCGAAACGCCTTTGGCAACAAGCGCATCTTGTGCCTGATAACCGACAAGCGAAAACGTAATCGTTTCGCCTACATTTGCGGCAATATCATAATTGCCGTCAATGTCTGTCACAGTACCTTTAGTTGTACCTTTAATAACGACTGACACGCCAGGAATGCCTTGACCATCTTCTTCGCCTGTTACAACACCCGACACTTTTTGCGCCCAAACGGACTGCCCGACCATCAAGAGGAACAGACCTAAGAGCCATGAGTACATACTTTTTTTCATACGACTAAGTGGTTTGGTTTAGAATAAAGATTTTTCAAGAAATATTTTTGTTGCGCAAAAAATAATTGAGTGCAAATTTGCAAAATTTGCAAAATAATCTGCAATTTATGCAAATGTTTTATTTCAAAAAAATGTAGCTGTGATAATTGTTTAGGTAAGACCTTTAAAAATGCCCCCCTCAGTATTTTATACTTAAGGAAGTAAAATGCTTAAAAATTTGCTGGAAGTTACAAAGAAAAGGAATCGAGTAGATGAGGTAGGACTATAAAAACATGCCGTTTAGCGTGTTTTTAGATATATACAACGTATAGCCCCCTCAATATGCTTCCATACTGTGGGGGCTATTATGTAAATAACTTTGCAAAATTTTCAAACAGGATTTTCTAAGGCTCTTTTGGCGTTCATACGAGCATATTCGTTGTTAACAATAAAAACACCGACCATAATGATGGTCAAGGCAACCCATGTGATGATGTTCAAATGCTCACCGCCTAATGCCCAACCGACTAACACGGCAACAACGGTATTGACATATATATGTATCGAAAGGCGGGCAGGAGCCATATACTTGACGAGATACACAAAACTCAAATAGCCTATCAACGACCCTACAAATATGAGATAGGCAATATCAAACCAACCGCGTGTGTCTATTTTTGAGAAATCGGGTTGTGGTTCAAAAATAAAACTGATGACGATATTGATAAGGCTTGCGGGTATCATCTGAATGCCTGTTTTCAAGAAAGGGTGCTGCTCAACAGGGTATTTTTTCATGTAAATACTGCCCAAACTCCAAAAAACATTGGCGACGATGGCTAATGAAAAACCCATCCAAAATTCAGGGGTTAGCTGAATACCCGCATCGGGCTTCGATAACAAGGCTATGCCGACAAAGGCAATGAGTAAACCCAACGTTATTTTCCATGTAATCTTAAAATTTGGGAAAGCATAAATACTCATCAAAGTAATGAAAATAGGTGCGGTTGCACTCAAAATACCAGCAAAACCGCTTGAAATGTACATAACTGCCCATGACAACAGCGCATTACCGCCTGTAATCATAAAAATGCCCGCTATCGAACCGTTTTTTATATCCGCCCATGACGGTTTTTGGCGCGACTGTGTGAGGTATAAAAGCAGAAAAATCACGCCTGCCGTACCGTGTCGAAACGCCGAAAAATAGAACGGTGGGAAATATTCCATCGCTACTTTGATACCGAAATACGTTGTACCCCAAACAATACAAACGGCTGCGAAGGCAACCCAAACGAGGGTCGGAAAACCTTTAGTGGTCATGATGAAGTGAGTGTCGAGTGAAAAAGTCGGCAAAAGTATGGAATTGCATAGCCCTCGTCGGTTTTTGGTGTTTTTTATTAGAAAAAAAAGCAAACGTTTAGATAAAGGCAGCATTTTTGCGACGACTTTTGGCTTTACGACTTTTAATTTGTCTAATTTATGACTACAACAATAGACCATTTACCCAGCCGAACCATACATCTCAACGGCGAGGAGCATTTATTTTTTAGCGGAACATCTTATTTGGGCATGGGACATCAACCCGATTTCAAAGCCGCTTTGTTGGAAGGTTTTAACCAATATGGAACTATTTTTTCCGCTTCGCGAAACAACAATGTGCAGTTAAAAATCTATGAAGAAGCAGAAGATTTTATGACTAAATGGACAAGTTCAGAAGCGGCTTTGACGGTTTCTTCAGGTCTGATGGCAGGGCAATTGGTCGTACAAAATATTGTAAATCAAACTTTTATATTAGCACCTTCGGCTCATCCAGCTATTTGGCAGACAAATACCCCCCCTCAGTATTATTTCAAAAATTTCGATGATTTTTCAAAAAAAATAGTCGGTATCGTTGAGAGGGAGTCAGGTGCAGTCGTCATAGCTGCCAATGCGATTGACCCATTGCATGGTGAGTCTTATGATTTTTCATGGATAAAAAATTTGCCTAATGATAAGCCGATTACCTTGTTACTTGACGATTCACATGGTATTGGCATTACTTATACTGAGGGGGGTGGAATTTTTCAAAAAATTAAAACTTTGATTGATGATAGACATAATATCAGACTCATTGTCATCGCCTCGCTTGCCAAAGCGGTGGGTATTCCTGGCGGTGTGATTTTAGGAGATAAAAAAACGATTACTTCTATTCGCCAAAATCCTTTATTTGTAGGTGCTTCGCCGATTGTACCGGCTTATCTTTTTGCGTTTTTACATGCTCAAAAAACATATACAGCCGCACGTGTTGTTTTGCAAAAGAATATTCAACAATTCACAGCCCTCCTTTCTCAATGCCCCAATTTGCCCATCACTTACTTACCCAATTATCCTGTTTTTTTTATACAACAAAAGGACTTGTTTGATTATTTATTAACGCATAAAATATTGATTTCCAGCTTTTCATACCCCAAAGCAACTGACCCACCGATTACCAGAATCATTCTAAGTGCGCTACATACTGAGGGGGATATTGAAGTAATGGTGAATGTTTTAATGGTGAATGGTGAATGATGAATAACCTTCCGAAGGGTATTCACCATTCCTAATCATTAGTGTTCAAAAGATTTTGTTTTTAATTTTACAAAAAGTTTCATGGCATTAAAAAAAGGTGTTTTTTGCTTGAAATGATATGTGAACACTATGT
>JAYTMI010000360.1:0-3099 GCA_043728625.1 Saprospiraceae bacterium
GTCGAACATGACTTCGGCTAAAGCTTTTGCCAATTCCGTTTTACCAACACCCGTCGGTCCTAAGAAAATGAACGAACCCATCGGACGATTTTCATCTTGTAAACCCGCCCTTGACCGACGAATCGCATCTGAAACAACTTCTATCGCTTCACGTTGACCAATCACCCGTTTGCCAATTTGGTCTTCCAAATTGAGCAATTTATCTTTTTCAGATTGCAACATTTTGGCAACAGGAATACCTGTCCAACGAGCGACAACGTCGGCAATATCATCAGAAGTGACTTCTTCTTTTGTCAAACGATTTTCAGGAGCTAACTCTTTGAGTTGATCTTCGGCAGTCTTTAATAATTTTTCTTCTTCTTTTATTTCGCCGTAGCGAATTTTAGCGACCAATTCAAAATTTGACTCGCGTTCTGCTCTTTGTGCTTTGAGTTCCAACTCTTCCAGCTTACGTTTGGCGGATTGAATCGCTTCTACAATGGCACGTTCTTCGTCCCATTTACCACGCACACCATTGAGTTTTTCTTGTAAATCAGCAATTTGGCGGTTCAAAACCTCTAATTTCTTAGGTTCATTTTCCCTTTTGATGGCTTCACGTTCAATTTCCAATTGGCGCAGCTTTCTGTCCAATTCATCTATTTCTTCGGGTACACTGTCGAGTTCCAAACGCAATTTGGCAGCCGCTTCGTCAATCAAGTCAATCGCTTTGTCGGGCAAATGACGGTCTGCGATATAACGATGACTCAACTCAGCAGCAGAGACCAACGCCTCGTCCAAAATTTTGATTTTATGGTAGTTTTCGTAGCGTTCCTGCACCCCCCTCAGTATCGAGATGGTATCTTCGACACTTGGCTCGTCCACCATAACAGGTTGAAAACGACGGACTAAGGCTTTATCTTTTTCAAAATATTTTTGATATTCATCCAAAGTCGTTGCGCCAATCGTCCGCAATTCGCCGCGAGACAATGCGGGTTTTAAGATATTCGCTGCATCCATCGCACCGTTGCCGCCACCTGCACCAATGAGCGTATGAATTTCATCAATAAACAAAATAACTTCGCCTTCTGATTCCTCCACTTCTTTGATAACGGCTTTCAAACGTTCTTCAAATTCGCCTTTGTATTTTGCGCCAGCAATCAAAGAAGCCATATCGAGGCTCATTATTTTTTTTGTTTTCAAACTTTCAGGCACATCGCCCCGCACAATACGGTGGGCAATGCCTTCAACGATGGCTGTTTTACCAACACCAGCTTCACCGATAACAATCGGGTTGTTTTTTTGACGACGGCTTAAAATGTGTAAGACTCGACGAATCTCTTCATCACGTCCGACAATTGGGTCGAGTTTACCTGATTCAGCCCGTTCATTGAGGTTGATGGCGTATTTCGACAAGGCGTTGTATTGATTTTCTGCGCCTGAATCGGTTACTTTTCGTCCTTTTCTCATGTCCGCAATCGCTTTTCTAAGACTGTCTTCTGTTGCGCCTAATTCTCGAATCGTTCGGGCGGTTTTGTCGTTGCCTTGCAAAATGGCGAGCAAAACGAGTTCTATGGGAATGTATTCGTCCCCAAATTCTTTAGCGAGTGTCTTAGCTTTACTCAACACTTTGTTGGCTTCGCTTGACAAGTATTGTTTGTCAACACCGCCTTGAATTTTAGGAATGGCAGCGATTAATTTGTCCAATTCCGTTTCTAAGGCGGCTGGACTCACGCCAATTTTCTTTAGCAGAATCCCCGCAACGCTATCGTCTTCCACCAAGATACCCCTCAGTAAATGAGCTGTATCCACCATTTGTTGGTTGTTTTCGCCCGCGAGTTGTTGGGCTTTCAGTATGCTCTCTTGTGCTTTTATCGTGAAATTATCGTATGTCATTGTTTTATTGTGTAATGATTATTGTTGATTGATTCTTTATGTACAATACCAAGCGTCAATTTAGAAACCAATCCCTTTTTAAAGAAGTGTTGTCGGTTTTATTTCTATTTTAATATACAAATAGGCAATTTTGTCAGTTAAATCATGAAAAAGAGCGACAAAAAGTCATGTTATTTATTTTGTTGAGACAAATCAAAAGCCTTGCAAATCGGGTGTTTGCAAGGCTTTTGTCTTTTGAGGAGAAAAGACTCAACCATTTGCTTTTGCCGCAATCGCTTTTTTTATTTCAGCGCAATTATGTGCCGAAAGCATCTTAGGTTTTAAGGTATTGACGCTTGAAAGCATACGAGAGTATGGCAATTTTAATGCTTTAGGACGATGCCGCCCAAGGGAATAAGGAGTACATCATCGGCGCAGGATTCGCCGTCCGAAAAGATGTGCAAGCCCTCAATGCGTTGGCTTGCCTGTCGAATTTCGCGGGCGGGCGACGGGTACAAAAAACATCATGGGTGATTGGACGCGGGTGATTGATGTTTATGTGGATTGAAGGGGTGGATAATAATAAGGCGTGAGTTCGCTATGCAAAAAAAATCTGCACACGTTATACACGGTGCAGATTTTTATATTTTACATAAAACTTATAAGCATGTATTAAGCCTCAACCGCTTCTAAAACAGCGATACGGACTGCCAAATCAGCCAAACGAGCAGAATAACCAGACTCATTGTCGTACCAACCCAAAACTTTGCAAGTGTTGCCAATCACTAAAGTCAAGTCAGAATCGAAAATACATGAATGTTTGTTACCAACAATATCAATCGAAACGATTGGGTCAGTTTCATATTGCAAAATGCCTTTCAACTCGTTTGCCCCTGCTTTTTCGAAGGCTGCATTGATTTGCTCTGCTGTGGCAGCATTTTTCAAAACAACCGTAAAATCTGTAATAGAACCCGTTGGAATCGGCACGCGCATTGAGCTACCGTTGAGTTTACCTTTCAAATGTGGCAACACCAAACCAACTGCTTTTGCAGCACCTGTTGACGTTGGAACGATGCTGTAAGCAGCAGCACGAGCGCGACGCAAATCTTTGTGCGGCGCATCTTGCAAGTTTTGGTCAGCTGTATAAGCATGGATTGTTTGCATGAAACCGCTTTCTATACCAAAGTTTTCGTCTAAAACCTTAACCATGGGAGCCAAGCAGTTTGTTGTGCAAGACGCATTAGAATA
>JAYTMI010000361.1:0-3873 GCA_043728625.1 Saprospiraceae bacterium
ACTTTCGTCAACGAAGACTGTATTGGCACAAAAGACCATGTTTATATGTCTTATAAAGAATTTGCCAAAGACGTTGAAGTGGGTGAAAAAGTGTTATTAGACGACGGTAAATTGTCTTTTGAGGTTGTTGAAACCGACAAAATATCGAAAGTAAAGATGCGTGTTGTTTACGGTGGCATTTTGAAAAATAAAAAAGGGGTCAATTTGCCAGAAACAAAAACATCGCTTCCTTGCTTGACACCTAAGGACTTAGTTGACCTTGAATTCATTTTGACGCAGCCCGTCAACTGGATTGCTTTGTCGTTCGTCCGTCGTCAAGAAGATATTTTCGACCTACGTGACCGTATTAATGCCGTTAATCATCCCGCTTTGATTTGTGCAAAAATCGAAAAACCAGAAGCCGTTGAGAACCTCGATTCGATTATCAAAGCCTCCAATGCGGTGATGGTCGCAAGGGGTGACTTAGGCGTTGAATTTCCGATTGAAAAATTGCCGATGGTTCAAAAAACCATTGTCGAAAAATGTATCCAACGCGCACGTCCTGTTATTGTGGCAACACAGATGATGGAGAGTATGATTGAGAATCCTTCGCCGACGCGTGCAGAAGTTCTTGACGTAGCAAATGCCGTCATGGATGGTGCCGATGCTGTGATGTTGAGTGCTGAAACAGCTGCTGGTAAATATCCCGTTGAGACTGTTCAAGCAATGACTCGTATCATTTTAGAGATGGAAAAAATGCCTGCACGCCATGAACGGCCCCATTTATATGAAAATTCAGGTGTTTTCATCAATGATGTTGTTTGTTTAAATGCTGCACGTATGTCAGTTGAGTTGAACGCCAAGGCGATTATTGGCTTCACTATGTCGGGTTATACAGCCTTTAAAGTATCGAGTTACCGTCCAAAATCTAAGATTTATATCTTTTCAGCTCGTCAAGAAATGTTAGGAACGCTCAATTTGGTACGTGGTGTGAAATGTTTTTATTACGATAAACTCACCTCTACAGACGAAACAATCGAGGAGACAATTCAGATTTTGAAAGAAACCAACAATGTAGCAGTCGGTGATGTGGTCATCAATACTGGCTCAATGCCAATTGCGAAAAAATTGCGGACGAATATGTTGAAAGTAACAGTTGTAGATTAATTAATTTCAAAATAGAAATATTTTAGAAGTGTAAAATACTGAGGGGGTGCTTTTTAGCATCCCCTTTATTGTTTTTATCAAATGTTAACAGCGTTACCTAAGCCTTCGATTTTGCCGCTTCCGTTTTTATCACTTCAATAGCCTTTTCGATAATCGCATCTTTTCCTTCAAGTTCCTCTTTCGGACCCGTCGTCACAGGAATATCGGGGTCAAAGCCACTTTCAATTTGAGTGCCGTCGGGCAATGTCTGCATGGTTGCTGAAAAACGGTATTGCCAACCATTGGGCAAGTCGCGTGAAATCGGTAAGCCGCCGCCGCCGCCAGCACGGTCTCCAACAAGCGTCACATTGGGCAGAAGCGACATAAACGCTGCAAAATGCGTTGTGGCAGAGTAGCAACTGCGATTAATCAATACGACAATGGGTTTTAGGTATTGCACCTTCCCTTTTTTAGGTTGAATATAAAACGGGGCAGGTTTCGTAAAATCGTTGTGAGAGCTACCATTTTTCGTTTGCATATTGCCGATTTGCACCCGTTTATCTACAAAACGGTTCATAATTTTAAAAATCGTTGCCATCGAACCGCCGCCATTGTCACGCACGTCTATTATCAAGCCTTTGGTATCTTCCATTCGTTTAAATACATAATCCAAATCGTCATCTGAGACGCTTTGACCGAACGACTCGTAGCGGATATAGCCGATTGAGTCCTCAAAAATTTGATTTTTTAAGGCATTCGTTAACTGAAAATCACGTTTTAGGTATTGCCGTTGTGTAAAAAGCGGATTGAAATTGTCGGGATAATCGTCTTTCCAAGACCAGTTGCGGCTGCGGTCTGTTCCTTTTGAGAGATTGACATGACCATCTTTTAACTCATACAACATAGCCGAGAGCACCGAAAAAAGGGAATCTTGGGACATCGTATCTTGAATCACAGGGGCATAACGGTCGTGGACGTTGTTCCAGTCAATTTTTTTATAATCAAAAAAAGCATAATTGTCATTGACTGTTTGCCACATGGATTCAAAACAATGCGTAGGCGTATTGCTCACGTCTGCTTTCATCAGCAATTTACTGCAGGACGTGAAAAATAGGGAGGGTGCGATAATGAGTAAAAGTGTTTTAAGACATTTCATTACGTGATAATTGATTGTTTTGAGACCAATCACTGGTCAATCTTTTTCAAAATAACGGCTAATTCGTCAACCATGTTTTCTGTTATGTGCAAATGAAAGACAAAACGAACAGTATTGGGTCCAAACAAAACAGCTGCTACGTCGTATGCTGCTATTTTTTTCAAAAATGAATCGCCTGTCATCGGTGCTTTAACATCGAAAATGACGATATTGGTCATCACAGGACGCAGGTTTTCGACAAAATTCAGCCCCCTCAGTATCTCACCTGTTTTTCGGGCATTGTCATTGTCCATTTTTAAACGATCAATATTGTTTTCAAGAGCATAAATACCCGCTGCTGCTAGAAAACCCGCTTGACGCATACCGCCACCAAAAGCCTTGCGAATACGTCTTGCTTTTTTTATAAAACCTTGATTACCAATGAGTAATGACCCAACAGGCGCACCTAAACCTTTGGACAGACAAATAGAAATCGAATCAAAATTTTTGCCCCAAGCCAAAGCCGTTTCACCCGTTTCGACAAGCGCATTGAACAATCGCGCACCGTCGAGGTGCAATTTCAGACCCTGTTCCTTACACAACTGCGCAATCGGCTCAACTTGTGGCAATGTATAATACGAGCCGCCACCGTGATTGCAGGTATTTTCTAAAACAACCAAGCTGGTTTTTGGTTGCCAATCGGCTATCGGGCGAATCGCTTTTCTGACCATTTCCGCATCCACGATGCCATTCTCCCCCCTCAGTAAATTGACCGCTATACCTGAATGAAAAGCATAACCGCCGACTTCTGATTGAAAAATATGGCTTTTTTCATCACAAATCACCTCTTCCATCGGTTGCGTATGCGTTTTTAAGGCAATTTGATTGGTCATGGTGCCAGAGGGGCAAAACAAAGCGGCTTCTTTGCCAAACAGTGCAGCCGCCTGCGCTTCGAGCGCATTTACTGAGGGGTCTGTGCCGAACACATCATCACCGACTTCGGCTTGCATCATGGCGGCAAGCATCGGCGCAGTGGGCTTGGTAATGGTATCAGAAATGAGATTTATCATGTCAATGATTTGATTTTTTTAAAAATGATTGTAAAGTTTGCAAAAATAAAAAGTCTCGTTACCATGCAACGAGACTTTGTGTTTTTATTTTAGGTCATTGTATATTTATCATTCAATCAAGCGATAGACTTAGTCATAAGCGCAGAAATATAATCAGAGTGACGTTCAAAACTTTTCAAGTAGATAAAGAAATAGCCTTCAGCAAGTGTTTTGGCGACTTACGGGATTTTCTCTAAGCAATATTTCAGTTCAGCACTACCATTGCCAAAGGTGTTCTTGAATCAATTAAGAAAGGGCAACCTTTACGGTCGCCCCCCTGTTTGAGACTATAACAATGCTAAATCTTTAGTTACTGTTATTTTTTTTCTTTTTATCAATGGCTGCGCCGACACCTGCACCCGCACCACCGCCGATAATACCACCTATAATACCGCCTTTGACTTTATCTTTCGACGTAGCAACACCTGTTACAGCACCGATACCCACGCCAATCAGTGCGCCTTTAGTCGTATTGTTCATCTTATTCTTAGATTTTGAAACACT
>JAYTMI010000362.1:0-8175 GCA_043728625.1 Saprospiraceae bacterium
CCTTTCGTATCATCGCCCGCCAAAGTTGTCAAATCAATGCAACTAATGGCTTTCAGCAACCAAGCCGCTTGCCATTCTTTTTTGACCGTCCGACGACCCGACAAACTTGCCGCACGCCTTTCAACAGCACTTCTATTGATGTTTATATTATCAAAAAAGGCTGTGTTGAAAGGAATTCCTTCGTTGCGCGGTATCTCAATAGCACTTTTCAAGTGCATTTCTTTATTTTTGATATTTGTCATAACTCAATTTTTATTGAATTTTATTCTTTTGATAAAGAGGATTTTACCCCCCTCAGTATTTTGTTGGTTTGAACCTGTTTTTTATACAAACTGCTCTATAACAGTAGCAATTAATGTTTGCACTGATTGATGAGAATCCTTACTGAATTGCCCCGTAAACCTATTGGCAATAATACAATTAATAGTCAAAGCCCGATGACCCATCAATTTAGATAATCCATAAATGCCTGACGTTTCCATCTCAAAATTAGTGATACGCATGTCCTCAAACCTGAATTTCGAGAGTTTTTCATTCATTGTTTTATCCATGACACCAAGCCGTAACACCCTGCCTTGTGGTCCATAAAAGCCTGTTGCAGTGGCTGTAATGCCTGTATAAAAACCTAATTTTTTAGCTTTTCCAAGCAATTCGACATCCCCTTGCGCCAAATATGGTTTGGGCAGTTTCTTATCCCAATCCACGTCTTCTATGAATTTTTCGATGAAAGGATTGTCTGAAAAGACCTCCGAATGGGCGTAATAATGCACCAAACCATCAAACCCCAACCCATGCGTACTTGCCAAAAAAGTATCTGCTGGAATATCTTCTTGCAGTGAGCCAGAAGTGCCTAATCGAATGAAAGTCAGTTGTTTATGATTGAGTTTTACTTTTTTCTCCACTAAATCTATATTGGCAACCGCATCTAATTCACTCAAAACAATGTCAATATTATCCGTTCCCATACCTGTTGATATAACAGAAATACGTTTTCCGTTTTTAGAACCCGTATGCGTAACAATTTCTCTTTTTTGTGTTTTAAAATCAATAGTATCAAAGAAACTGGAAACTGTAGGCACTCTATCTGGGTCGCCCACTAAAATAATCGTATCCGCCAAGTTTTCGGGCAGTAAATTGCAATGATACACACTGCCATTTGGATTTAAGATAAGTTCTGATGCTGCTAAATACTGACTCATGTTATTGGTTTTTAGATTTAATGAACTATCTCCGAAAAATAACTTTTCCCTTGCGTGTCAAAATCAATATTCAAAGCCTCTGCAATCGTCGCTGCAATATCCGCAAATGAATGTCGAATACCAATATTATGTCCTGCTTTTATGGTCTGTCCATAATTTAAAATCGGAATATACTCGCGTGTATGGTCAGTACCCGCAGCAGTCGGGTCGTTGCCATGGTCTGCCGTAATGATGAGCAAATCGTCTGATTTCAAATGACTTATTATGTCGGGTAAATAAGCATCAAATGCCATCAATGCCTTTGCATAACCTTCAATATCGCGGCGATGCCCATAAAGCATATCAAAATCCACCAAATTCACAAAAACCAACCCCTCAGTATTTTCCTTTATCGCATCAATTGTCGCATGAATTCCCTCTAAATTATTAGCCGTTTTGACGTAGCGGCTGATGCCTTTGCCTGCAAAAATATCTTCTATTTTGCCTATGGCATAGACTTCTTTATTGTTTTTGATGAGTGCATCTAAAACCGTTTCTGGCGGCTGAACCGAAAAATCTTTTCTTCGGCTTGTCCTTGTATAATTGCCCGAAGTACCGACAAAAGGTCGCGCAATAACCCGCCCAACTTCATATTCCCCAACAAGCATATTTCTGGCAATTTGGCAAATTTCATATTGCCTTTCAATAGGAACAACCGATTCGTGCATCGCTATTTGAAAGACACTATCCGCAGACGTATAGACGATTGGACACTTTGTTTTGACGTGTTCGTCGCCCAAATCATTGATGATTGTTGTGCCAGATGCTGCATAATTTCCTATGATTTTTGTCCCTATCGCCTTTTCAAATGGCTCTATAAACGCACTTGGAAAGCCTTTTAGAAACGTAGGAAAAGGTTTTTCAAGCACAACACCACTTATTTCCCAATGCCCTGTCGTCGTGTCCTTTCCAGCCGATTGCTCCATGGCTTTACCAAAAGCTGCCGTCGGTGCGTTGGTTTTTTCAAGTAGGTTGCTGGCATCAATATTGCCCAAACCCATGGCGGTCAAATGTGGCAGATTCAACGCAGGATAGTGCTTGGCAATATTCCCTAAAGTGTTGCTCCCACAATCATTATATATATGTGCATCTGGCAATTCACCAATACCTACGCTGTCCAACACGATTAATATCACTCTATTCATACTTTTTGGTTTTATTTGAACATTATACTGAGGGGGTAAAACCCATCAAAGCTCGGTTTTTTAAAGTCGTAAATCAAGGCATTTTAGTATATGCGGATAAGTAGGCATTAGTATTTTTTTTAAAGCCTATTTGAAAAAGTCTATTGGCAAAAGTATGAAGACCTTTGCGAATTTTCGCTGTTTATGTTTTTCTTGAGAAAAAAACCTTATTCCCTCTTTAAATTAGGTTTAGTTTCTATCAAAAAAAGTTTATTTTTGCTCAAAATCTATCAATTATGAGCTACGAAGTTAAAATATTAGATGAGAAAGTTGTGAAACTGTTGCTTTATTTAGAAGAAATGCAGTTGATTCAGTTCATTAAAAAGTCTTCTAATAATGTGAATGAACCACAGAAGAAAAGTTTCGGTGGGCGTATTTCAAAAGAAACGGCTGCCGACCTTCATCGGCAACTTAAAGAAATGAGAGACGAATGGGAACGTATTTAATGGATACGAATGTAAGCATTGACCTTTTAGGCGGGCTTTTACCTGCGAAAACTACTGCATGGCTTGATAGTCATATCCTTAACAAAGATATTTGTATGTCAGTCATCAATGAAATCGAGTTGCTGGGATTTAATGCTTTACCAAATGAAGTACAAGATATGCAAGACCTTGTAAACAATGTTATCATATTAGAGCTAACAAGATATATTGTCAACCGAACAATAGCCTTGAAAAAAATCAAAAAAATGAAATTGCCAGACGCAGTTGTCGCTGCTACTGCTTTGGTTCACAACCTCACCCTTATTTCACGTAACAAAGCTGATTTTAAAAACATTGTGGGTCTCACTTGCCTCGACCCTTACACAGATATTTGACTACTCTGTTCAATAATCAGTATAAAGCAGCCAATTAATATCCACCTCGTTCCTTATGCTTATTTTTAAGGCTAAAAACCTTAACCAAACTGCTTGTGACATAAAAAACAGGTCGTCCAGAACCTTCTTCTGGCAAAACATTCTTGGGTATATCATAAATCAAAGACACTGCCCACTCAATATCCCCAACTTTACGCCAAGTAAAAGGCAATTCTATTTCATAATTGGCTTTCTTAAAAGGCTGTGGATTCAGCGCATTGTTTCTAAAAAAACGAACGGGATACGTGATGCCACCTAAATAAGTCAAATAAAAACGCGGCGTAATTTCTACTTTATCTTTTCCGAAAACATCAAATATATCCCACTCATGCCCTATCGAAATCTCTAAAATGGAAGCGGCATTGCGCCCCCAATCGTATTCATATCGCCCATCCATTTCAAATAACTTATTGACCCAAATACCTGTTACAGAAGCGAGGTTGTCTAAGCCATATTTATCATCGTCTGTACCGTAGCGCACAAAAGCGTGTTCGTAGGTCGTCACAAGGCTCAAAGGTTTTGATAATTTCCAAAGTTTACTGATACCCACATCTGTTTCAGCCCATTTCGGCGTTGTTTGACTCCAACGAAAGCCATTAACATAGACATCACAATTGTATTTATGAACACCCAAAATAGGGTCAATTGCCCATTGATTCACATTGTTATCACGCCCCAATGTGGTCACATGATTCATAAAACTCGTTCCACCATAAACGAAACCATCAGATAACAGCGCATCTTCCAAAGAGTCAACAGTGGCATCCATAAAGTTGAAACGCATACTGTTTGACCTTTTTATACGCTTTTTATGTTGCCCATATACTGAGGGGGTAAAAAAGGTCATACCTAAAAAGAGTAGTAGGATGTTTATTGATTTCATGATTGTGCGATGAGATGATTGAGTAATGGTGCAAATGCCCTTTTTCTTTCTCAATAAAGAATTTGTCTGCCAACTAAATTACGCTTAAATTTGAGCAAAAAATAAAAGAAGTTACAAATCCAACCCGTATATTATGTCTTATTTCAATAATTTTTCTGATTTCCCGATTATTGAGCATTGAAAACGGATTGATAGCTACGTCATTTTTTTAAATGTTTCTTTTACTCATATACCCCTCAGTATATCAACGAAAAAGCCTCACAACACGCGAGTTGCAAGGCTTTTTGAGATCTCAAATAAATTTAAGCGGCTACTGAAATCTGCAATTTGTATTGCATTAAAAGGTCATTAAGTTGGTCAATAAATTGCTGGCGATGTCGTGTATATTGCCAAACACCCAATTTGTCATCTTGATTTTTACTGCCTGTAATCAATTCATTTATTTTGCCAATTTGTAAAACTAAATAAGCAATTTCTTTATTAAAAAATTCTTCCGAGTGTGTTGTTTGCATTTTTTAATTATTCAATTGTTAAAAAATAATTTCAATAAAGCCTCTGGGTTCTTGCAGATTTGTTTCAGGGTCACGTCGAGACGATGAAAATAAATCTGTCCAATATATTTTGAAATGATTGGTCTCATTATAGCGTAGATGATTACTTGGAAAAATCTGTGAAACGTAATTATCCAATTTCAAATAACCATATTTTTCTACGATTCTAAAAATTTGTTCTTCCTTTTGCTCATAAATGGTATAATCAATAAACGTTACAAAGTCTAAATCGTTTGGATTAAGTTTTTGAGACATAAAACTGCCATCAAGCCAATGTGTAAATTGCGGCGTTATTAACCTTTGAAATTCATCGAGATAACCCAAATAATTTTCAAAAATGACTTGTCGTGTTTCTGAATGTGGAAAAGGCTCAACAAATACTTTGGCAATTTCTTCGACAGAACTGACAATTCTTTGATAAGGCATAATAAAGCCTCGTTTATTGAATTTAAATCTCATACATGTATGTTTGTAATGCGTTTGTTCTTCTTGAAAATTCCAAACAAAATTAATTGTTTTTTGCAAAGAAAAAAAATTAATTAGATTTAGCTCCCCCTCAGTATTTCAGCGACAAAAAAAGGCATTTAGCGAAAATACAAGCATTAAAGAAAACTTATCCGTCTTTTTGTAGTTTTAATAGATTGATTATCAATTTCTTATAAAACTATTGTACGTGAAAAAATCAATTTTTACAATCTTTCTACTCCTCTCCTACACTCTTGTTATCGGCGCACAGGAGCGTCCACAAGGCAACGGAAACGGTGGCAATCGTCCACAAGGGCAAGGCGGCAGCAATCGCGGACCCAGTATCGGACGGGTGTATGGCAAACTCCTTGAAGGAAATACGAAGCAAACCGTTCCCTATGCATCCGTCGTTGCGGTGCTTTCTTTTGGCAAAAAAGACAGCATTGTTGGCGGTGCATTAACGGCTGAAAACGGTGAATTCAGTATCAAAGACCTCCCCCTTAGTAAAATAAAGATTCGCATATCTTATGTTGGATTTAAAGAATTTGAGCGTATTGTCACCCTCTCGCAGCCCGACAATATCGAAATGGATTTGGGTAATATCCGCTTAGAAACAGATACCAAAATGTTGGGTGAAGTGGAAGTGAAAGCCCAAAAAACAGGCGTTCAACTCGGTCTCGACAAAAAGATTTTTAATGTGGAAAAAAATATCACTGCAGCAGGCGGCACTGCCGAAGATGTCTTTAAAAACATCCCCTCAGTATCCGTAAACGCAGACGGTAATGCACTGCTTCGCAACCAAAATACAACGGTTTATGTGGATGGTCGCCCCACGTTTTTGAGCCTCAACCAAATCGTTGCCGACCAAATTGACCAAGTGGAAGTCATTACCAATCCCTCTGCCAAATACGAGGCTTCTACGACTGGCGGTATCATCAATATTGTCACCAAAAAGAACAAAAAACCGGGCTACAATGGCTCGGTTTCGTTAGGTGTAGGGTATCCAAAACGCTTGAACGGCAGTGGCAATCTCAATATCAGAGAGGGGCGTTTCAACTGGCAAGCCTCCGCTAATTATATGCTCCAAGCAAACGATGTCGAAGGGTATTCTTACCGCACAAGTTTGAGTAACGGATTGATTACCAATCAATTCAATCAAAACAGCATCAATAGCAACAGCAACGCTCACAAAATGGGACGACTAGGATTCGACTATACGATAAACAATCGGAATACTTTTTCCATTTTTGGCAACATCATGGGCGGCGATTTTGATAATACGGACAATCAAAATTCCGTCGAAACATTCGCAGGAAAAGACTCGACCATCACAGGTACACGCAAAGCCGTTTCGACCAATCAATTCAGAAATTATGGCGCACAAATGATGTGGCGCAAGACGTTTCCGACCAAAGACAGAGAACTCAGTGCCGATTTGACAAGTAATTGGAGCAACTCAAAGAATGGTGGCGATTGGACAGATTATAGATACGGTAAAAATAATGTGCCGTTCACAGGAAGTCCTTTCAAACAACTCAATACCGGCGAAAGCAAAGGCAATCAAGTCACTTTTCAACTCGACTACACCACGCCGATTAACGACTCGACGAAATGGGAAATGGGTGTCAGAAGCAATTACAAAGCCAATGACCAAGCGTTTTTAGCAGATTCTCTATTGGATGGCGTTAAAAAGCGCATTGTTTCACAGTCAACAGATTTGACGATTATTGAAAAAGTGAACGCGGCTTATGTGACCTACTCAGGTAAGTTCCGCAGCATCGGTTATCAAGCAGGTTTGCGTTACGAACAATCCAATTTCAATGGCACTTCCAGATTGGCAGGAGACGGCAAGTTTGGCTACAACTACCCCTCAGTATCGGGCGACATTTGGAAGGCATTGTTCCCAAGTTTGTATTTATCCAAGAAACTAAGCGAAAAAGCAGAAGTTCAAGTCAATTTAAGCCGTAAAATCAACCGTCCGGGCTTCCGCGAAATCATGCCTTTTATTCGTCAAGGCGATAATAAAAGTTATTCAGTGGGTAATCCGAGTTTGAAACCCGAATTTATTACGCTTGCTGAAGCCAATTATAACCATGTTTGGAAAAGCAATAACTGGTTGATTTCACTGTATTATCGTCATCAAGACGACCCCATCGTGAGCTACTCTGAATTGGATGTCAACAACCTTATCCGCACGTCTTTTATCAACGGCAACAGCAACGATGCCTTTGGATTAGACAATACCTTGAAATTGGGTTTAAGTAAAGACATCGAATTAACGCTTAATTCTGATGTTGAAAACCAAACCATCCGCACAAATACCATCGAGCGCAATGGTTGGAACTGGGATGTAAAAGCTATTTTCAGTTGGAAACTGCCCAAAGGCTTCTCTACTCAAATCACTGGGAATTACGAATCCGATGAAATCCTTGCACAAGGCACACGGAAAGGCGCAGGTTTTATGGATTTTGCTTTGAAAAAAGACATCGGACGCAATTCTTCTTTTACTTTTTCGGTCAATGATGTGTTTAATTCTCGCAAGCGTGTCTCTTACCTCGATACGCCTATTTTCATCCAAGAATCCTTGCGCCGCCGCGAGGTACGCAACTTTCGACTAAATTATCAATACCGTTTTGGTAAAATGGATGCGTCTTTGTTCAATAAAAAGAAGCGGAATCAGCAGCAGAATCAACAGCAGGATATGGATTTTTAATGCCCTCAACCTTCCGAAGATTTGAAATCTTCGGAAGGTTTTTCCATTCAGTCAAACCGAATCAAAAAAGTCGTTAATCCATCCTCCACTGTTTTCAAAGAAAAAGCAAAATGATGATTCGTTAGAATATCCCGTGCAAGGGTCAAGCCAACACCTTGCCCCCCGTTTTTTGTTGTAAAAAAGGGCGTAAATAATTGTGATTCAAGGTCTTTTGAAATACCACACCCGTTGTCAATGATGCTCAACAGCTTAGGGTTTTGACTTGTTTTTATCAAAATAAAA